>DATFVD010000169.1:0-14888 GCA_035260505.1 Terriglobales bacterium | reverse complement strand
GAGCCCACGTAAGCAACCATCGCCGCCAGGGTGGGAGTGAGCTGCTGCTGCACATTGAGATTCCACTGCATCACGTAATTGCGTTTGGGGTTCGGATCGGTATACGTTGTACGCAATCGATTCGCCGAAAACGTTACATCCTGGCCGTTAAAGTTGGGAAAGGGATGGTCACATCCACATAGCCCGATGGGATCTTTAACCACCGTGTACTTAAAAAACGGAACAGCCTGGGTGGCCAAGAGGATGAACTGGTAAGGCAGGGGCTGCACGTCGAACATGCCGATTCCGCCACGGACGGCGGTTTTCCCATTCTTCAAAGGATCCCACGCAAATCCGAAGCGAGGTTCAAAATCTTTCAACGTGGGATTGCCGAAGAAAGGGCCGGTACCCGCACAACTCAACGGCACCATAGTCCCACAAACCGCCAGCGGGTCCGTGATGTTCCGCAGATTCGCTAGCTTGCCTCTTGTCTCCGAAATCACGGTTGACATCTCGTAGCGCAAGCCGAGATTTAGCGTCAGGTTCGGGCGCGCGTGCCAGTCGTCCTGCAAGTACACCCCGAAAAGAGTCTGCCGCAGATTGCGCGGCGTTAGCGTGCTGGCAATTCCGCCCTGGAATTTCGAAGGGTTATTAGTGAGAAATGACGTTAGACTTCCGAAGTTCCAGATTCCATTCGGATCGGTATCGGCCAGCACATTGAGGAGCATTCGTTCGGCGGCGACTCCGAACCGGATGGAATGCGTGCCTTTATTGTAGAAGGCGTCATCATAGAGCTGGACCGAATTCCAATGGTAGAAATAGGTCGGACTGCCGCCGACCCCACCCGTAAAATCATTGACTCCACCGTCGATCAGAACCTGGGTCGCCGCCCGTCCGGCAAACGAAGAGCCCCCGACCCCAAGACTGATATCAGTTGCGGCCGGATTGATCGCTTTCTGGCTCTGATTGTTGGCAACCGCTTCGTGGTTACCGCCAATTCGGAAGGAGTTCGCGAAGCGCGGCGTGAAGATATGAGTTTCCTCAATCGACGCGAACTGCCTCGAGGTCAATGTGTCGAACTCAACGTTATTCAATCCGTCGGGCGCGGAATAGGGTGTCTTGTCGTACATGTAGGAGCCGAACAAACTGTCCTTGTCGGAAAATCTGTGGTCAACGCGGGATGTGAAGAAGTTTTCATTGACGATCTGCTGTGCGGCAAAGGTGAACGTTCCGAGATCTCCGGTGGTGTTTTGCGGTAGAGGTACGGGGTAGAAAGTGAGATACGCCGCCGCGTTCGGATCTACTGTGAAAACAGTTCCGTCGGCAAGATGTCCGTTCCGCGCCTCTTGCGACGGCACGGTCACCTGGTTCGAAATGCCCTTCGACTGCCGAATTCCTTCGTAGTCGGCAAAAAAGAATGTTCGATTCTTAAATATCGGGCCCCCAATGGCTCCGCCAAACTGGTTGCGCTTGAAAGCTGGAACACCGCCTACATCGAAAAAATTCCTCGTATCCAATGCGCTATTCCGGATGAACTCGTACGCGCTCCCGTGAAACTGGTTTGTTCCCGAGCGCGTAACCGCGTTCACCACTCCACCGGACGTCTTGCCATACTCCGCCGAGTAGTTACTCGTCAGCACTGAGAATTCCTGAATTGCGTCGACGCCCAGGCTTCCACCCAACACACTACCCGGCGCACCGTTGGCGTAATCGTTGAGGCTGACGCCATCCAAACGATAGTTGTTCTGCTGGGGCCGGGCGCCGGAGATGGTCAACTGTTGTCCGAAGCCGCGGTTTCCGCGATCCGTGCCCGCCGAGAAGTCCGGCTGCGTCTGGATCCGATTCACTCCGGGCTGCAGCGTTGCCAGGTCCGTCCAACTGCGGCCGTTCAGCGGCAACTCGCGGACTGTGGTCGCATTGACCACGGCGCTGATATCCGAGGTGGCAAGCTGCACGTCGGGAGCTTCAGTCTGCACCTGAACTATCTCTTTCGAGCCGCCGACCTGCATCGTCATGTTCAACGTCACGGTCGCGCCTACGGTCAGTTCGATGCCGCTCCTGACGTCAGTCCTGAATCCCTGGGCTGTAAACGTCAGCTCGTAGCTCGCCGGCAGAAGGTTCGGTGCGATATAGAGCCCATCGCTATTAGTTGTCACAGTGCGGTTGATGCCCGTCGCGACGTTAGTAATGGAGACGCTGGCATTCGGAATCAATCCACCGCTGCTATCGACGACCGTTCCTGTAATTGTTCCGCCGGCAACCTGCGCTTGAACGTCAACGTGAACCGCTGCGCTGTGCACGAGCACCAGGGCAAGAAAACTTGCAGCGAAGGTTTTCAACCTTGACGAACGCATCTTTGAGGAACACATCATGGGGCCCCCTAATTTTTTGTGCGAACCGAGCTTAACTCAGCCTACAAGAGTTTAAGCACATTAATTTACATTCATGCATTAACTTCTATTCATGCATCAAACTCCATTCATCTGTAACCTGCAAATCAGGGCCTTGGAAGCGTCGGAATGCGTGGTCAGAGCTGCCCGTCGCACACTGGTTGTCTTTCATCTACCGCAGCTACAATTGCGCCATAATGGTTTTGCTGACGGAGATCAAAGCACCAGTGATATCCGTGGTTCCCGTCCGTTTTATCGATCGCGAAGCCGGATGGGAAGCCCGCTTCGGTTTTCAAGAATGAGGAAAGAGTGCTTAAGCGTCCTTGGTTAGTCGCAATCGGAATCATAGTCGTGGTCTCTGTTTTCGTCGCTTTCAAATTCAGGGGACAGGACAAGCCGCAGTACTTTACCTCCAAGGCCAATCGCGGGGACATTCGCGAGGTTGTCGAAGCCACAGGCACGATCAACGCCGTCATCACGGTTCAGGTCGGCTCGCAAGTTTCGGGGACGATTTCTCATCTCTTTGTGGATTTCAATTCCCGCGTCAAAAAGGGACAATTGGTCGCGCAGATTGATCCTCCTCTGTTCGAAGGCGCCGTACTGCAGGCCAAAAGCGATCTCGCCAATGCCAAAGCCAACGTGGCCTCGGCGCGAGCCAATCTGGAAAAAGCCCGCGCAACGGAAATTCAGACCAAAGCGGACTACGACCGTGCGGTTGGCCTGGTCAAAGGATCCGTGATGAGCCAGCAGCAACTCGATCTGGCGAAATCCAATCACGACTCGGCGGTGGCGGGTGTTTCCGCGGCCGACGCTCAAATCACACAAGCTCTGGCTCAGGTGCAACAGAAAGAAGCTGCCTTAACCGTGGCACAGACGAACCTGGACTACACCACCATTCATGCACCTATTGATGGCACTGTGATCGCCCGGAACGTGGATGTTGGCCAGACTGTGGCGGCGTCTCTACAGGCCCCGACCCTGTTTACCATCGCGCAAGACCTGACCAAGATGCAGGTATACGCCAGCACGGACGAGTCGGACGTGGGCATGATCAAGACCGGGCAGGTGGTCACCTTCAAAGTGGACGCCTTCCCTCGCGACACTTTTACCGGGCGCGTCTCCCAAATCCGAATGAACGCGACCACCGTGCAGAACGTAGTCACCTACAACACTGTGATTGATTTCGACAACCCGGATCTAAAGCTCTTCCCCGGCATGACTGCCTACATCACGATTCCAGTGGCTTCGGCGAGCAACGTCTTGAGCGTGCCGAATGGCGCACTGCGTTACAAGCCCGATCTGAAGGCGGAAGAAATCCGCGCGCTGCTGCAAAAATATGGACTGGATGACACCGCCCAAGCACAAACTGCCAACAGCACCGATAGTGGCGCCGCCGGCAAGCAACTTCGTGCGCACCCGCCCGGCCAACAGGATGGCGGTAATGACACCAGCCAAGGGCGGACGCCGCGTCTTGATATCGCACTGCTCTGGAAGCTGCGTCCGGACAGTACGCTCGAGCCGGTCAGAATCCGCACCGGCATCACCGACCACACGGTCACAGAGGTAGCCGAGATTCTCAAGGGAGAGTTGAAGGAAGGCGACGAACTGGTCACAGGTTCAATGACCGCCAGCAAGACCTCGGGCCCGGGTATGGGCGCACAACGGCGCTAATCCTTTGACGGCCTCGCAGCCCGGAGAGCAACAATTCGACATGGCGACGACCTCACAAACCGAGACGAGTCTCACCGGAACGAAGAATCAGGAAACCGTAATCCTGGTCGAGGCGATTCATAAATACTACGAACTCGGAGAAACTCGTGTCCACGCTTTGCGCGGCGCAACCGTAGAAATCGCGCGCGGGGAGTTCGTCACCATCATGGGCGCCAGCGGGAGCGGTAAATCGACGTTCATGAATATTCTGGGTTGCCTCGACAAGCCTAGCGCCGGGCGCTATTTGCTCGAGGGAGTCGAGGTGTCCAGCCTCAGCAAGAAGGAACTGGCCGCCATTCGCAATCGCAAAATAGGATTCGTTTTTCAGGGTTTCAATTTGCTTTCGCGCACCACCGCTCTCGAGAATGTCGAACTGCCAACCCTGTACGCGCGCGTCAGCAAGGCAGAAGGCGAAAAGCGGTCTCGCGAAGCGCTTGCCCTGGTCGGACTCGCAGACCGGGTCGAGCATTTCCCTTCCCAGCTTTCCGGCGGTCAACAACAGCGGGTGGCGATCGCCCGCGCCCTGGTGAATCGGCCTTCAATCCTGTTAGCGGACGAGCCCACAGGGAATCTCGATAGCCGTACATCAGTCGAGATTATGGATATTTTCCAGAAACTGAATGACGAAGGCCTGACGATTGTGCTGGTGACGCACGAGCCCGACATCGCGCAGTTCGCGAAACGCAGCATTCAGTTTCGTGACGGAAAGATTCGCCGCGATGATTGGATTCAGAATCGGCCCGTCGCGTCCGAAGTTATCAAGAACCTGCCCAAGCTGGAGGACTGAACAGCATATGGATTTGCTCGCGATCATCCGCATCGCGATGCGGGCCTTGGCTCGCAACAAGATGCGATCCGTCCTGACCATGCTCGGCATCATCATCGGCGTGGGCGCGGTGATCGCCATGCTGGGCGTAGGGCAAGGCGCGCAGCAGACGATGCAGGAACAGATTCAAGCCATGGGCTCGAACATGTTGTTCGTAGGCGCCGGAACGGTCACACGCAGCGGCATGCACATGGGCTGGGGTTCGACCAAGAGTCTGATCTACGATGACATGCTGGCAATCATGCGTGAATGCCCAGCCGCCCATGCGGCGGCCCCAGGCAGCAATACGAGCGGCCATGTTGTGTTTGGCAACGATAATTGGGTCACGCGCCTGAATGGCACTGAGCCGCAATATTTCGATATCCGCAGCTGGCCGTTTTTCGAGGGATCTGCTTTCACACAAAATGATGTCGAGATGTCGGCCAACGTCGCGGTGATCGGAGAAACTGTTCGCAAGAACCTTTTCGGCGCGACCGACCCGATCGGACAAACCATCCGCATCAACAATCTGCCATTCCGCGTGACCGGCGTTCTCATGCCCAAAGGAACATCCGCTGCCATGGGCGATGACCAGGACGACATTATTCTGGTTCCACTCACCACCCTTCAGAAAAAAATCACCGGCCAGCCCTGGTTGCGCTGGATCATGGTTCAAGCCCTCTCCCGGCAGGGCAGTTATGCGGCGCAGGAGCAGATTTCGTCACTTCTCCGCGAACGTCATCGCATTCGCGCGGGCGACGATGCTGATTTTTTTGTGCGCAATCTCGCCGACATGGCCGACGTCGCCGACGAAGCAGGCCGAGTCATGACCTTGCTGCTGGCTTCGATCGCCAGTGTCTCGCTCATTGTTGGAGGGATCGGCATCATGAATATCATGCTGGTCTCCGTGACCGAGCGCACGCGCGAAATTGGTCTTCGCATGGCCATCGGCGCAACCGAAGGCAACGTCCAGCAGCAGTTTCTCATTGAGGCTGTGGTGCTCAGCTTGATGGGAGGAATCACCGGCATCATTTTTGGGTTGGGCGCTTCGTACGTGATTGCCCAGACGCTTGGCTGGCCGGTTCTGGTTTCTCCACTGGTGATCGTCATCGCAGTTCTATTTTCGATGGCAGTGGGAGTCTTCTTTGGTTTCTATCCCGCCCGCAAGGCAGCACAGTTGGATCCGATCGAAGCTCTCCGCTACGAATAACTGCGCGAGCATTTCTTACTGATTCGACTATCTGAGCAATTACCCGCAATTACTCGAATCGCAGCCCCTGGATCGGATCAAGCTGCGAAGCCTTGCGAGCTGGATAGAAGCCAAACAGAATTCCGATGCCGGCGGAGAACAGGCCGCCGATGGCAAAGATTTCAGGCGAGAGCTTGGTGGGCATCTGGAAGAGACTTTCAACCAGGCCGGAGGAGAGGAAGCCCGCGAGCAGACCGACTAGGCCGCCGAGCAGGCTCAATGCGATTGCTTCACTCAAGAATTGGAGTTGGACGTCCGATTCCGTGGCTCCTAAGGCGAGTCGCAACCCGATCTCGCGGGTGCGTTGGGTGACTGACACCAGCATGATATTCATGATGCCGATGCCGCCCACCAGCAAGGATAAAGACGCGACACTTGCCAATAGGATGGTCATGATCCGGCTGGTCGCAAGCTGGGCCTGAACCACATCCTCTGGCCGGCGGACGTTGAAGTCGTCGTCTTCCGCTGGGTTGAGATGGTGCCGTTCGCGCAGGAGACCGACGATTTGCTTAGTAGCCTCCGGCATAGCTTCCCGAGAAACAGCTGAACAGTAGATATCGTCCAGCCAGAATGTCCCGGTAAGCCTTTTCTGCGCCGTCGTGAACGGCATGAGGACGAAGTCGTCTTGATCCTGTCCGGTAGCGGAAAAGCCCTTGGCCCGCAAGACGCCAACCACCTTACACGGCACACTCTTGGCACGGACTGTCTTGCCAATGGGATCCTCGTTGCCAAAGAGATTGTCCACCACCGTCTGGCCGAGAACGCAAACCGGAGCGGATGCATCTACGTCAGCCTGGGTAAAGAATTCTCCCAGCCTCATGTCCCATCGTCGAATCAGCAGAAACTCGGGCGTGACTCCTCGATAACGGGTTGACCAATTCTCCCCCTCATAAACGATCTGAATAACTCCATCCACATTGGGCGACATCGCCTTGATTAACGGCACCTGCTCGACGACCGCCGTGGCATCGCCGAGAATCAAAGTGCGATCACCGCGCGCTCCGTAGTGGACACCATTCCTGGAACGGCTTCCAGCCTCGATCCAAACAAAATTGTCGCCCAGGTTTTGTAATTGCTTCTCGATGCTGCTGCTGCCCGCATTTCCAATCGCGACCACGCAGATGAACGCGCCCACTCCTACAGAGATCCCGAGGATCGTAAGCACACTTCTGACCCAATTGCGTCTTAGCGCGGCGGTTGCTTCCCGGACGATGTTCTTGAAGTTCATCGGCAATGCGTCAATTGTGACGACCCCGATCAGAATACACAACGCGACACTCACACGTCACGCCTTGCGAGCACAAAATTGCCCGGCTTCTTCGAATCCGTGTAGAGACGGGGAGTGCCCCGTCTCGTGCCACCCATCAACTATGTCAAGCAAGAATGGAAAGGGCACGGCTAGGCGTGCCGCCCGGAGCCAATAAAGACACTGGCTTTAGTTCCTTAGGCCTTGGCAATAAACTAACCAAGCGCCCGAGGATGGATGGATGGCTTTCCCGCGCCGAGGCGGGCAGCCGATGTGGCGAGACCATTGGCCTCGAGGTTGTACTCTCGCGTCACATGAGAGATAGAGAAATCGAGCGACCGGGCCAACTTCCGGCAGATCCAATTCAGGGAGTAGAGTCGCGGGCTGCGGCAGCTGTACTGGCCTCTCATCTGCTTGACCACCACTTCGGAATCCGAAAACACGTGAAGAGCCTTGGCCTCGAGCCCCAGCGCATATTGCAGCGCTTCCAGCAGAGCAATATACTCGGCGACATTATTGTCCTGGCGCCCGATCCATTTGGCAATTCTGATTGTGCCGTCTCCGGAACCGTCAATTACAACCCCAATACCCGACGAGCCGGGATTTCCGAGTGAGCCGCCATCGACGTAGGCTACGAGATCTGACATTGAGTTGATGCGCTGCTAACCACCATGCGTGATTTATTTTAGTGCGTCAAGATGATTGGTTGGTTCCGATGCCTCCAGGCAGGCTGTTGATGTTCGTGTGGAAAAATAGGTCGGATTTATTCTCATATCCCGCTAAGCAGCAACGATTCAATGGCTTGCATTTTTTGTTTTTGATCGAATCCAGCAAGCCACTTTGCACTGAAAAAGGGCATTGACAATTCTCGTGCAAATCTCTAACTTGGCTTCCGTCGACGGCTGAAAGGGTTGGCGAAATTAAACTTTTGCCGATCCGAAGTAGGCTGAGTGATCAGCTCGGCGGGGCAACCTGAAGAGCAGCCAGACCTGAAAAAACCGACGGCTCTGCGAGGAGTAGTTGGGGTTTGGGACCGCGAAAGCGGTGATCGCATCAAGGGCTGTGACGGTGCATGCCTCCACGCTATTGGCTTCCTCGCAGGAGCTGGTGGCTAGAGCATAACCAATGTCACAGCCTTTACCTTTTTCCAGCGTTCCGATTGCTCCCAGAACAATTTCTATTCTTCGTCAGAAGCACCAAACACAAGTCACAAAAACCAATCAAAAAAGCGTAAACGAACTGAAAGAGTGGAAAGTCATTGTTCACCCGCCTGCCTGGTCGATGGCTCGCCAAGACCGGTTCAATAGGCGTCTCCACAAACCCTGGCAATTGGAGTACATCCGCTCCTCGCAGCGAGGGCAACGGCACAGCAGCGGTGGGAAAAAGTTTGCCCATGCCGCGGGCGGTTCCCTTCCCCTTTCCTAGCCGACCCGGGTACTCCCGCCATTGGGCTCAAGTGTAATCAAAGGGATACAGCCACTGAGACCGTCCGGGTTTGGCGTGCCTGTTGCTCCTTCAGCCGATGACACCCTGTTGCCCGGTTGACTCGATTCGTGTGGATGGGCGATCGCCGCAGAGTTGTGTCAATATATAAGGGAACGGGATCAGAGGTTCTAATTCACTGCAACAAGAGGCGTTTAGGCTGGTGTGGCAGCCGGAAGACCCATGGTTAACAAGAAAGTTGTCATCATTGGAGGCGGGCCGACGGGGCTTGGCGCGGCCTATCGGCTAAACGAACTCGGTTACGACAACTGGGTGCTTTACGAAAAGTCCGATGACGTTGGCGGACACGCCACCTCGCATGTGGATCCCCAGGGTTTTGTCTGGGACGAGGGCGGACACGTTATCTTTTCGCATTATCCCTATTTCGACAAACTGATCGACGACATGCTGGCGAAGGAAGTGCACGAGCGGATACGCGAGAGCTGGGTGTACTTAAAAGATGTCTGCGTGCCTTATCCGTTTCAGAACAATCTGCGGTACTTGCCGAAGCCGCTGCAGGTAAGCTGCCTGCTGGGCGCGGCCAAGGCGGCGGCGAGCAAAAACGGTGACGCTGCGAATTTCCGTGAGTGGACGCTGAACACGTTCGGCGAGGGGATCGCCGAGGTCTTCATGTTTCCCTACAACTCGAAAGTGTGGACCACGCCGCTCGAGCGCATGTCAAAGGGATGGATTGCCGAGCGCGTGTCTGTGGTGGACTTCAAGCGCCTGCTCGAAAATGTCCTCTACGAAAAAGACGACGTCGCCTGGGGGCCAAACAATAAATTCCGCTTTCCTTTGCATGGCGGCACGGGGGAAATCTATCGGCGCATGGCGCGGCGGTTTCCAGACAAGGTGCGGACCGGGAAACAACTCGCCGAGGTCGACACGGCGCAACGCAGAGTTTCATTTTCCGACGGCACCGGCGACAATTACGACGTGCTCATCTCAACAGCGCCGCTCGATTTGCTGGCAGGCATGCTGAAGCCCGCCGATACCAAACTACGCGAGGCCGCGGCTTTGCTCGAACACAACGATTTGCTCGTCCTGGGGATCGGATTGAGAAAGAAGATCGACACCGGCAAATGCTGGGTATATTTTGCCGACCCGGAAATGCCGTGCTATCGGGCCACGTTTTTCTCGCATTACTCGCCTTTTAACGTTCCCCAAGGCGACACCGAGCAGTACAGCTCGCTGATGTGCGAGATGTCGGTTCCGTTGGGACACACATTAGATGTCGAGCATACTTATGAACAGATGCTCGCCGGGCTGATCCGTTCGAAAATACTCGACGAATCGGACCGTTCGCGGATCGTTTCGCGTTACCACCGCCTGGTGAGGTATTCCTATCCGATTCCGACGATTGATCGCGATACAGCGCTCGCCATCTTGCAACCAGCGCTGATGCGGCAGGGAATTTACTCCCGCGGACGCTTCGGGGCTTGGCGGTACGAAATTGGAAACATGGATCATTCGGTTATGATGGGCGTGGAAGCGGCCAATCACGTCGTGAGTGGAGAGAAGGAACTGGTCTTTCACAGTAGTTGAGCGATCGGGAAATTATGCAAGGAAACCACTCAAATCCGACACCGAAAGTCAGCGTGATCATTCCGAGCTACAAGACTGCCGATCTGATTGCTGCATGTCTGGATTCGGTCTTCGCGCAGACTTGTCCCGATTTCGAGGCGATCGTCGTCAATGACGGTTCTCCCGACACTCCCGATCTCGAAAAAGTGCTCGGGCCCTATATGGACCGGATCGTATACATCAAACAGGAGAATAAACGGGCGGCTGGGGCCCGAAATAACGCGATTCGACAGGCTCGCGGCGAGTTCGTCGCGTTCCTGGACAGCGATGACACGTGGATGCCGGATCACCTGTCTTCACAAATGCAGTTGTTCGCCGAAGATCCTTCGCTCGATCTGGTTTATTCCAATTCTCTTTTGGTGGGAAACCCGGCGCAAGAACGCGAATTCATGCAACTGTGCCCGTCGGCGGGACAGGCGACCTTCGACGCCTTGATTGAGGAACGCTGCCAGATTCCGATTTCGACGGTGGTTGCACGAAAGCGGACCTTGGTTGACGCGGGATTGTTCGATGAAACACTCCTCCGATGCGATGATTATGATATGTGGGTCCGCTCTGCTTTCAGCGGCGCCAAGATTGGGTATAGCCGGAAGGTGCAGGCTCGGATGTTCATTGGCCGCCCCGGCTCTCTCGGCCAGTCAAGGGCCAGAATGGCGGAGGCCTATTGGAGTATTCTGGAGAAATTCAAGCGGACTCTGCCTCTCAAAACCACGGATCGTGATGTGGTGGAGAAGCGCGCCGCGGAAAGTCGAGCCAGGTATCTGGTGGAAGAAGGCAAGTGCGAACTGCAGGAGCGCCATTTTGACAAAGCCCGGGAGCACTTCGGGGAGGCCAATCGCACTCTGAAAGCCACTAGATTGAGACTTGTATTGTTCGGTTTGACAATCGCACCGGAAGCAACCGGCAAGCTGACTTCCTTGTGGAACCGTGTGATCAGCGGAGCAGCCACCTAGAATTTGCGGAGTTTGTACGTAATGGGCTTTGGCGCGCGGAGCGCGTGTTCGAGAGAAGCGAATCGGAGTAGCCGGGCGAGAGGAACCAAGGAGTGGCAATGATTCGGCGTGTTATTGCTGGAACGAAGCGGGTCTTTGGGTTGCACCGCCCGGGCCACAACCTTGCCATCTTTCCGGACGACGTCTTTCTCGTCTCCTATCCTAAATCAGGCAACACGTGGACTCGTTTCCTGGTCGCAAACCTGCTCTATCCGGATCAGGACCCGAACTGGAGCACCATTGATCGCCTGATTCCGGCGCCAGAAGTCATGTCCAAGCGCCGTTTCGAACGGATGCCGAGGCCGCGCGTCATCCGAACCCACGATGCCTTCGACCCTCGCTATAAGCAGGTCATCTACATCGTTAGGGACCCGCGAGACGTTGCTCTTTCGCAGTATCACCATCATCGTAAGCGTAAGTTGATCGAAGACAATCATCCCTTTGAGCGATTCCTCCCGCGTTTTCTTGCGGGCGAAACCAATGAACACGGATCGTGGAAACAGAATGTAGGAAGTTGGCTGGCGGCGCGCTATGGCGACCCCAGGTTCCTGCTGTTGCGTTATGAAGACATGCTGGCAGACACGCGTGGCGAACTAGCAAGTATCTGCGGCTTCATGGGCGTTGAAGCCACTCCGGAAAGGCTTTCGAAGGCGGTCGAGCAAAGCTCCCCTAAAGAGATGCGAAAACTGGAACAGGTGCAGGGAGATCAGTGTGCCCTCACCAAGGACACACGCCAGGACCTCCCATTCGTGCGAACCGCCAAGGCCGGCAATTGGAAATCTGAAATGCCTGCTTCGTCCGTTGCAGCCATCGAGGCGGCTTGGGGACCTCTCATGAAGTGGCTGGGATATGAACTGGTTTCCGGATCGCAGGCAGGTCCGGCGGACTCCACCTCCATCTCGGCGATAGTCGGTCTGGAGCGATGATCCACGGTGACTGCCAAGCTATCCAGCACCTGCTGGGAAGCGATCACATTGTGCGTAGGCCGCGCAATGTTCCTGCGGGAGCACCAACTCAATGATGTACGGCGCAAAACGGATTGCCAAGTATTTGCTCGGTAGCGATATTGCCGGTCGGCAGATCGCCGTGCGGCCCGACGATACGTTCATCGTGTCCTATCCGCGCTCCGGCAATACCTGGACCCGATTCCTGATCGCAAACCTGCTGTTTGCCGGTCAGCCGATAAGTTTCGCGAACATCGAGCGGCTGATTCCCGACGCAGAGGCACAATCCAGCCGCTATATGAAGCGGGTCCCCGGGCCGCGCGTGATCAAGAGCCATCAGTACTTTGATCATCGCTACCCGAAGGTTCTCTACATCACGCGCGACCCTCGAGACGTGGCGATTTCCTATTACAACTTTTCGCGTAAGTATCGACATATCGTCGATGACTACCCCTTGGAGAAATATGTTCACGGCTTTGTAACCGGCACACTGCTATCGTCGGGGTGGGGGACTTGGGCGGAAAACGTGGGCACATGGATGGCGGCCCGGAGTGGACGGCCCACATTTCTGCTGTTGCGTTACGAGGATCTGATCGCGAACACACAAACCGAGTTGGATAAGGCCGCGCGGTTCTTGGGTTTGGACGCGAGTCCTGGAGAGTTGAGCCGGGCAATCGAAAACAGTTCCGCCGATCACCTGCGTGAATTGGAGAAGAAAGAGGGCGACGTCTGGGTCACGACCAAAAATAAGCGTTCCGATATTCCATTTATCGGCAGCGCGGCGGCGGGCAAGTGGAAGTCGGTGTTGCCGGCTGCCGCGGTGGAGGAGATTGAATCGACATGGGGGAACACCATGGCGCAGTTGAGGTACGAATTGGTCACGCGCAAAGCGGAGAGTATGGAAACTCAATTGGCGGCCACGGCGGTCCTTCGCGAGCAGGGGCAATGACGGAGCCCATCCCGGGCTGCGGAGCAATCGCCGGCAGCCTGTACATTCCGAACGTCAGCGCACATCCCAACCTGTAATTCGGAACGGACCCGAGCAGATGCGGAAATTCGAAAAACGGCAGATTCTGAAAAACGTCGGCTCCAGCTGGTCGGCGCTGGCCACGAACGTGTTGGTCGGGATTTTTCTATCGCCCCTTATTCTGCACCGGCTAGGTGATGCCGCCTTCGGCATCTGGGTCTTGATTTTTTCGGTCACCGGTTACTACGGACTGTTTGATTTAGGAATCCGCTCTTCGATTGTTCGCTACGTCTCCAAATACACCGCGACTGGAGAAACCGACAAGCTGGCGAGCTTCGTCAATACCAGCCTCCTCTCCTACACCATCATCGGCATTGTAAGCATGGCCCTGACTACGGTCCTGAGTTCCCAAGTGGAAACATTATTTCGCATTCCGCCTGGGATGCACAGCCAGACCCATATCCTTTTGCTCCTGGTCGGAGCATCGGTCAGCCTCGGCTTTCCGCTGGGCGTTTTCGGCGGCATGCTGGAAGGCTTACAACGGTTTTACATTCTGAATTGGACGAACATCGGGTCCACCCTGCTGCGAGCGGCGCTGATCGTATATTTCTTGAATCGCGGCTATGGACTGATCACAGTCGCACTGATTACGGTGGCCCTGCCCGTCGTATCTTCAATTTTGCGCGCAATTATCGTTTTTCGCTTGTGCCCCGTGCCGCTCGGACTGCGCTACGCAAACAAAGAGTCCTTCCGCAACATGGCTACCTATGGCGGAACAACGTTTGTTGCGATCGTGGCTGGACGGCTGCGCTTCCGCACCGACGAGCTGGTGTTGGGCGGAATGATGTCCACGGTGGCCATCACCTATTTTTCGATCGGTGCGCGGATCGTGGACTACGCCCAGGAATTTGTCTCGAGCATGGCACAGATTTTTGTCCCCATGTCGAGCCAGTCGGAGGCCAAGGGCGATGTCGACCGGCTACGGAAGGTATATATCGCGGGAAATCGTGTCTGTGCGCTGCTGATTCTGCCGATCACGATAATCCTGATTCTGCTGGGCAAACACGTCATCCGGATCTGGGTCGGCGCCCGCTACATCCCGCACAGTTACCCGGTGTTGGTGGTGCTGATTATTCCCTTCACGCTGATGCTCATGCAGTCGGCTTCGGGACGCTTGCTGTTCGGCATCGGCAAACATCAATCCCTGGCAAAAGTCACCCTGATCGAGGGGATCGCCAACTTGATCCTTAGTGTTGCGCTGGTTCCGTCCTTGGGCGTGGTTGGTGACGCGATGGGAACCGCGATTCCGCTGTGTTGCACGTGCCTTTTCTTCCTGCCGCGCCATTTAAAGAAACAACTCGGCGTGCCCGTGCTCAGTTTCGTACGCCAGGCTTATCTCTTGCCCCTTCTGCTGAACTTGCCGCTGGCTGGAGTGGTCTGGCTGGCGAACAGGTTCTTTACTCCGAAGAATCTCGCCCAGTTGGTGATGGAAATCGGAGCGGCGTTCTTGATTTATGGTATCGGAGTGCTTTGGGCTTAT
>DATFVD010000168.1:0-12151 GCA_035260505.1 Terriglobales bacterium | reverse complement strand
CACCAATCCAAGGGATTTCAAAACGAGGAGCGCTCGGGTGGCTTGGCGCCGCATTTCATCGGCAAGAGTCAATCGAATCGCATAACGGTTTTTCATAGGGTAAAGCAGCGTGTCGTAATCCCACGATCCAAAGAGCCAAACAAGCCCCGAAAGCTTTCGGGGCTAGTTCATCGTCTCGTAAAGGGCAGGCACGGGTTCTAAACAATGATCGTCAGGGAACAACTTCTTGGACTTCGATATTTCGGAGCATCGAGATCACCATCTGAAGACGGAGCTCCACAAAATCTCATTCAAAAATTTTTCCGATCGGTTGCGCATCGGTTGCGGCACCAAAGTTTCGGAACCGTTCTTGTGAGAATTTTCATTTCGTCGTCGAAGCTTCTGCCGACGATCGCATCAGCGGCGACTGTCCGATTAGGCTTCTGGTTTTGGCGTGACCCTCGAAATTGAACCGGAGCTACTCGCTTGGTGCTACCACAAACCGCAGTCGCCTTCGTTTCCATGCCACCGCACGCTCGACTCGGACCCAGCCTGAACAAATCTTTAAGAATTAATCTTCAACGTCTAATCCCCACGTTCGGCGTTCGGCGTTCGGCGTTCGGCGTTCGGCGTTCGGCGTTCGGCGTTCGGCGTTCGGCGTTCGGCGTTCGGCGTTCGGCGTTCGGCGTTCGGCGCTTGGCGTTCCCGGCGCTGTCGGCATTACTTCTTCGCCGTTGGGTTTGGCTTGGGTTTGCCGCCGCCACCGGCCGGTTTGTTTCCGCCACCACCCCCGCTTGGTTTGTTTCCGCCACCGCTCGGATGATACACCGGTTGATTGTGTTGCGTAGCGTGGCCCGCACCGGTGCCACTCTCCTGCTTATGTATGACTTTCGGCGTTGAGGTCGTGTGGGGATGCGGTGCTGGCGTCGCTTGATGTGGCGGCGGGGTAGCCAAATGCACCTTCGGACGTGGCGTCGGCGCAGGAGTAGCCGAATGATGAGGGGTCGGCGGCGGTGTAGCCAAATGTTCGACTGGTTTCGGTGTTGATACCGGAGCGGTTACGTGCGGCGTCGGAGTCGCACTTTCTCCTCGTCCGGTCGGCTTGGGCGCGGGCGAACCCTGCAGCTGAGTACCAGGTGTAACGCCGCTTCCCGGCAGGCGCGGTGTGCCGGTCAGCTTTGGAGTGGCGGAAGGTGCCTTCGTTCCGGCGCCAGCGCCCGGATTAGCCGGATTGAATCCTCCTTTATTTCCCCTGAATGGCGTAGCGGTCCCTTTGGGGCTACCGGTACCAGACGGCTTGATGCCACCGGGAGGAGTCGAAGCACCGAATACGGTCGCGCCCGGTTTTGGACTTGCAGCCGGTGATGCACCTCCTCTCAAAAGCTTTACACCAGGAGTGACCGTTGGCTTTGGAAGATTCGACGGAGTCGGATTTTCTCTGACAAACTTGGACCTAAGTTCGCTTTCGGTTTTTGTATCGACCCCTTTCCAGCCTTTATCAACGACCGGATTTGCATTCTTAATCGTTGCGACCGGGAGCTTGGTTGCAGTCGGCTTGAGGATTGTTCCGGGCCCGGTCACTTTCAATACTCCATTGCTGATGTTCGAACCGGGAGTCTTTCCATTTTGATAGTTGAGCGATACCTGCTTGATTTGCGCTCCCGTCTTCTGCTGGATCGTCGCGACCGATGGACCGAAACTATTAATAACGTTTTTATTGTTGGTCATATTCGTGACGTTGACGGTATTCCTGATAATCGTCACGTTTTGCTCGGGCGGTAAAATGTAGTTGTTGTAGTTAGGTGCGGTAAAATGCGAGAAGGCGATGAAAAAATAAGCCCCGGGTCCTAGACCGTAAGCGTGGTCGCACCAACCACCGATTCCAATTCCTGGACCAAACCCAGCCTCCGGCGGCAAGGGCGCCCAGCCACAATGTTCAGGCCCGGTGCGCCATGAAACCCAAGCCGGCGCCCATTCGGTGCCGGGGGCCCAGCACCAGGAATCCTTCTGATGAATCCATCGGCCATAATGAAAACAGGCCCATCCAAACGCATCATCCGAGTCCCAATACCAACCGCGATCCGTCCATACCCAGTGCCCGTTACAATAGGGACGCCAGCCATACGGCACGCGGGGCCGAAATACGTGACCGTATTGTCCGCAGTCACACCAGTCGCCGAGTGGTGTGAGTTGATCGTAAAAAACATCAAGGGAATCGCCGCTCTCCGCTGTTTGGGTCGCCGGACGCGTCGTCTCCTGGGTCGCGGAGCCTTCTGTCGGGATAGCTAAAAATGCATGAGTCTCTCCGTCCTTGGTCGTGCCACAACCACAGATCCATTCCTTGTCATTGATCCCGTAGGCGATGTCGAGCGAAGTAAAGCCGGCTTCGTCCAGATTGACCGCAAGTTGATCGAGCTCATAAAGCTGATTATTGGTGTACAGGAACGCGCGTTTTTGATCGTCGCTATCGCTATCTCCCACCACGTGGTTGGATCTATTCACCGCGCGTGCAAAACTCGCCTTGTCGAATCCGGAGAGGACGCCTAGGTCGTTAGGAGTACCGTTGCTCCAGACGCAGGCATGCGTCGGTCCATTCGCCGTATCGCTGTCTCCCACCACTAACGAATTTGTACGCTTCGAGATAGCAAGTGCTTCGCTGTTGCTACCCCCCAATGTACCAAGATCTTTGAGTTGGCCGTTGCTCCATTGAAAGGCGTGAAAAATGCCGTTGCCGGAATCGAATCGCCCGACCACGATTCCAGTGTCACTAATTCCATATGCAGTCTCGAATGCGTCGGCTGCCTCGTTCGTGCCGATGCCGAGATCTTGCAATTTTCCTGAATAAAGAAAGGGCCGGTGCGCGGCACTGCTAGTCGCGCTATCGCCAACGATCTGGTTGTTATCATTGATCCCAAATGCTTCACTGGTAGAACCGCCATCGAAAGTCCCGAGTGAAATTATCCCGGTCTTATCAGTATAACTGAAGGCTTGGAGATTTCCGTTATTGTCCTGGCTGTAGCCTGCGATAGCGCCGCTATCATTGATGGCGCAGGCCGCTTTCAGTTTTCCCCCGAGTGATCCGATCTCTCCAATTTTTCCGCTGGGATAAACATAGAGAAACGTTTTGTAGTCTTCGCCTTGAAAACTATATCCGACGATCTGACCGTTCTCATTTAGACCCAAGGCCGAGCTGGTTGATCCAGTGGGAGTCGGGATATGAATAATCTTGTATTTCGTTTGGGCAAAGGCGCCTGACACCGATAAGCAAAAAACCAGCTGAAATTTTACTAAGCTACCAAGCGAAACTTCAGCAATATATGACCGAGTAACGCGACCCGACAGAGCAGCGAAAAAATTGCAAACTGGTCGGGCGAGTGCCTTCATATGAGGGGCATCTGTTTCTCAGAATTATAGTTTGTTCACAAGTTTAAAACCGTGGACCAACCCAGTGAAACAGAGTTATTTGCTTTGCTATGGACGATGTCGCGATTGTTAGCGCGGTTCGAACCCCGATCGGAATTCTAAACGGCGCTTTGAGCAATCTCCCAGCTCACGAACTCGGAGCGATTGTCATCGAGGAAGCGTTGACGCGCGCAAAGATAAGCTCAGAGGAGATTTCCGAGGTCATTATGGGTCAAGTGTTGACCGCTGCCCAAGGACAAAACCCAGCTCGACAGGCAGCTGTCCGAGCCAAAATACCGGTTGAAACACCGGCGGTGACGGTTAACCAGGTTTGCGGCTCGGGTCTGCGTTCCGTGGCCCTTGGTTTCCAGGCTATACGAACGGGTGATAGCGCGATTGTTCTCGCCGGAGGTCAAGAATCAATGAGCCAAGCCCCGCATGCGGTCCATATTCGAAACGGAACCAAGTTCGGGAACTCGGAGCTCGTTGACACGATGATTAAGGATGATCTTTGGGACGCGTTCAACCAATACCACATGGGACAGACCGCCGAAAATGTAGCTGCCCGATGGAAGATAACTCGTGAGGAGCAGGATGCTTTCGCGTTGGAATCACAACAACGTGGCTGAACGCTCAGGCCAAAGGCAAGTTTATCGAAGAAATAATTGGGGTTCCGATGAACGAGCGTGGCAAAACCAGATTGGTCAATCAAGACGAAGGACCTCGACCGGACACGACGCTGGACCGGCTCAGCCAGCTACGGCCCGCCTTTACCGCGAACGGAACTGTAACTGCAGGAAACTCGTCGGGTATCAACGATGGAGCTGCGGCGCTGGTCTCATGTCGCGTTCCGCTGCGCAGGACCGCGGTATTGAGATCCTGGCAACGATTCGATCATGGGGAACCTGCGGGGTCGATCCTGCCGTCATGGGTATGGGCCCAGTCCCAGCGGTCAATGTCGCTTTGAAACGAGCTAACTGGAATGTCGCCCATATCGACTTGATCGAAGCAAACGAAGCGTTCGCCGTCCAGTCGTTAGCGGTGATCAGAGAACTGCATTTGCAACGAGGTAGGGTCAACGTGAACGGCGGGGCGATTGCTCTGGGCCGCCGGATCGGCGCATCTGGCGCTCGAATCCTAGTGACCCTCTTGCATGAGTTGCGGCGAAATGGTCTTCGACGCGGATTAGCAACTCTCTGTATCGGCGGCGGAATGGGTATTGCGCTCTGCGTGGAGCGGGCCTGATTTCGCCCTGCTACCGCAAAGAGTGCGCACTAAATAAATGAGGGAATCGCCCGCCGTGGCCTTTGTCTGGCGATTTTCGGGCACCCGATTCACGCAACCACGCGCAGTCCGCGATTCAATGGCAAGATTGCCTGGCGCCGGGCTTCGGCGACAGCTCTGATATCGCGCGCGACCGCCCCGCTGCGGTCCATTGCGTCGAGCAGCGCCTGTGCCGGGATCGCGAGTACGTCGGCATCCTGGTCGGCCATCACCCGGACGGGGCTCGGGGCTCCCGTCAGCATCTCCTGCAGCACCATGAGCTGCCCGGCCGCCACCAGTTCGAGCCGGATTTCGCCCTCGCCGGTTGGAACCATCACCGCCAACTGGCCCGCCACGATGAAGAAGGCGTCCGGCGCGGGCGCGCCGGCCGTCAGCAGCAAGTCGCCGCGACGGTAGCGGCGAAAGGCGCTGGCACTGGCAAGGTGAGGCAGAGCGACCGGATCGCGACGAAAAGCACCTCCCTCCTCGAGCATGTGCAAGCGGGATGCGGCGTCGGCCGCCGGCCTCGGGCGCTGGGTCGGGTCGAGGCACAGACCGCGGCGCTGGGCGACATACCAAAACCGGCTGAGGAACTCGTCACGGGGGGCGGAGAGGATTCCCGGGTTCGCGACCGAGAGGCCTACGTCGTAATTGATGGTGCCATCACCGATACCGGTTACAACGCAGGTGACTCCGCCCGACTCGGCCAGATCGGGCACCGCGCGCCCGGCCTCCATCACTGCATCGCGGACCTGCTCGGGCGGGATGTCCACCCCAAACGCCAGCGATACGCCCACTGATGCCTTGTCTTTCGCGCGCGCCGCGATCGTCAGGTTCCCCTTGGCCAGCGTGCTGTTGGCCACCACCACCTTTTGGCCGCCGGCCGTCACCAGGGTGACGGTGTGCCAGTCCATCTCGACAACCTTCGCGGCCTTTCCGTCGACCATGATCCAGTCGCCTATGCCAAACTTGTGCGCCGACAGCAGCCACATGCCGGAAAGCAAGTTGCCCAGGAATTCCTGCAGCGCGAAGGCGAGTGCGATGGAGCCGACGCCCATGGCCGCTAACAGGCTGCCGAGATTGACGTTCCAGATGCTCGAGACCATCACTGAACCCCAGATCACCGACAGGCCGATGCGCACGATGTCGAACAGCAGCTTTGGCGCACGCGTCTGGTCGGCGACAAGGCTCATCAGGATGGCTTGGGCGACGCGGAGCAGCAGGTAGAGGCCCGTAAGCGCGAACGCGGTCTCGGCCGCCCGGACGCCCCAGTTGTCAGCTGGCAGCTGAGCGAGCACTCGCAGGATAAGCCAGATTGCGCCCGTGGGGAGCAGCACATAGGACACCTGGCGCAGGATACCGGCGGCGAAAGGGGCGCGGCCGGCAAGATGGCGAGCGAATTCGAGCAGGGCTATAGCCAGCACTGGATAGCCCAAGATTAGAACGAATGGCCAGAAGGATAGTTGCGTCAGGTCGGGCATGAGCGTCTACTCCGTCGCAGCGGGCGCATCGACATTCGCAGGCTCGACCGCGCGGCGACTCCAGGTCATGATGATTCCGAAGGCCGCCGTCTCGATCGGCGGGCAGGGCTCGAACCCTTCCACATCGGTCAGCAGTGCGTAAGTACTTTCGCTGACGCGAACGCAGCCAGGCTCAGCCTCTTGCACGATGCGGCGAGCGACGCTAAGCGTGCGGCCCCAGATGTCGTAGGCGGTGTGGCCACGCCCGATCAACAGCACGTCGATTTCGCCTGAGGCGAGCCCGAAACGCAGGGACACGGTTTTCGCCCACTCGTCGCCCATGCGCCGCAAGACCAGCGTCGCGCTACGAGCCCAGGTCAACGTGCGCGCGGCGTGATCCAGCCGGGGCGAGGATAGGCCACAGACGCCGATGTAGCTCTCTCCGATCGAGCGCAGAGGCTCCACACTATGGCCAGTCGCTGCGCTGTTCAGCGCATCCATCAATGTACTGAGGATAACCCGGACGTCCTCGGCGCTACGGTTCGCCGCCAGCACGTCGAGCCCGTCGATCAAGACGGCGGCTACGGTAACGTTGGAGACGGTCTCGGCCGTGACCTCCGCACCGCTGCGTAGGCGTTCGGCCACCCCGGCCGGATAAATACTGCGCAGCAGTTCGCCTTTCTCCAGCTCCGCGTCGGCCAGTCGCTTATCGCGTTGCTTGACCGCGTCGGCCATCCCATTGTAGCCACGCGCCAACTCGGCAAACTCGTCGTTACCGCGAACCTCGAGAGGCGCGGCTGCATTACCGCTGTTGACGGCCTGCATGGCGGCGATAACGCGCCGCACCGGACGCATGAATAGTCCGGCGCAAGCTAGCGCCAGGAAAGTCAGCGCGATTGCCGCCGCAGCAGCGGCCACCAGCAAGTCACGCTTGAGCTGAGTGGCAGATGCAAACGCCTCCGCGACGTCCTGCTTGGCGGCGATGGCCCAGCGTAGGCCACCCACTTCCAACGGGCTGTAGGCCTCGATCACCTCCACACCCCGATAGTCCAGGAAGCGGCCAACGCCTGTCCGATTGCGAAAGGACTCCTCCACGCCCTTGGACCGCGAGGGCATGTAGAGAATGGTGGTGCCAAGTGCACGGATCTGGTCGGCAGTCGACGCCGGCAGGCCGTTGGCCTTGGCCTGCGCAAGAAACGTGTCCGGGTTCTCAATCAGGAACCGAGATTGGCTGCGCAGCAGGCGGTCCTCGCCCACCAGCCGCACCTCCCCGGTCTCCCCCTGCCCGGTCGAGCGCCAAGCGTTGTTGTCGGTCAGCAGGCTGTTCAGAGTTAAAATATCGATTTGGGCAACGAACACGCCGATCGTCTGACCGTCGGCGATGATGGGTACCGCTGCGAACAACTGCGGTGCGAACGCGGATGGTGTGTAGGCCGTGTAATCCTCGACCACCGCCTTGCCTCCGTTGCGGGAATCGAGCGCGCGTTGTACCACACGGGCAAAGCCTGACTGTGTGAAGGCGCCATGATACATGTTGCTGCCGAAGTCGGTTTCCTTCGCCACCGTATAGACGACATCGCCTGTGGCGGCGTCTAGCAGATTGATGTCGTAAAACCCAACGGTCTCGGCAGCACGCTTGAGCATCGGGTGGTAGCGAGCGTGCACGGCATCGTAGCGCGAGCCGCCAGGCGCAGCGATGAGCTTATTCTTTTCACCGACCGGGTTCGGGTTGCGGGCAATGTAATCGACCTAAAGGCGACGGGCTACTGGGTCGGCGGGCATCAGGCCTTCTACCGGCGTGTGGCTGCCGGCGATCTTATCCAGGCGCGGCACTAAATCCTTGGTGTACCAGGCCTCAAGCGCCGCCGCGTCGGCCTGCATGGCCGCCGAGTCTGCCTGCACATCCGCGTGCATCTCCCGAAAGGCCGCGATGAATGCCTTGACAGCTTCAATGGCCTCGGCCGAGTTGCCGACGGCGGCGGTGAACCGCAGCTGGTTATTGATGTACGCCTCCACCCGTCGGCGCTTGAGCTCGCGCAGGATCGTTAGCCGCTGCTCGAGTGACTGCGTCAGCGCCGCCTCACCGACGCGGTAGCCGATGACGCCGCCGGCCGCCAGGCAGGCCAGACCAGTCAGCAGCAATACCAGAATGATCTTTGAACGGATCGAAAGCTGCCACATGGTAAAAGTCCGAATTCGCAATCGCTACACGCATTGGTCAAGGAAGTGATCATTCGATCCACCGGATTCATTGGGAGCAGAAAATTCTTGCCGATCATGCCCTTCACCTGACCCAAGTTGGGGCAGGCACCAGGGAAAGTGCGGCCGCACAGCGACCCGCGCTCGGTGCCAGTATCCGCCCCGCCGAGATCGTACCGGCGTTCTCACAATTTGTACCGTAAGGCATCGAGGTTAGGCAAGCGCGTAATCAGAGAGCGGTGGCGCTATCTTTTTTCCCGCATAATCTGATCGTACGCCCGGCTGCACCTGAATCAGGGGCCAAGCCAACTGGGCTCAAGACGTTTGAAATTTAGATGCCTAATACACCCTATGCACTCCGACAATCCCGCGTCGTTAACATTGACGATTTGCGGTCCATAGCGCTGCGCCGCCTGCCAAAGGTCGTTTTCGATTACCTGGATGGAGGCGCCGAAAGTGAAGTCACCTTGAAAGAAAATTGCCGCGCGTTTTCGGCGGTCACTTTCCGGCCGCGTCAGGCGATACCGGTATCCAAGTGCGATTTGCGTACCCGGGTATTAGGCTGGGACATTTCTTTCCCCGCCCTGCTTGCTCCCATAGGATACAGCCGCCTCATGCACCCAGGGGGGGAAGTGGCAGCAGCCCGCGCGGCTGGAGCAGCGGGCACAGCATACATCCTTTCTACGATCTCTGGCCATCGGTTGGAAGATGTGAAGACAGGTTCCTCCGGGCCGGTCTGTTACCAGCTTTACCTGATCGGTGGCCGGGCAACCGCTGAGCCGGCAATTGAACGTGCGCGAGCCGCCGGCTTCTCCGCCCTGGTTATTACCGTTGACACCGCGGTATCAGGAATGCGCGAACGAGATTTCCACAACGGCATGAAGGAGCTGCTGAGCGGCAATCCACTGGACACGATCCCGTTCCTGCCCCAACTCCTTGCGCGTCCGGGCTGGCTGGCCAGCTTTTTCCGCGACGGAGGTATTCCAAAGTTGCCTAATATTGTCATCCCTGGTCAGGGACCGATGCCACTCATTGACGTAAATGCGGCTCTTTCTCAGTCAGCATTCACTTGGCAAGACCTGAAGTGGATCCGAAACGTTTGGCCAGGCCCGATTGTTATCAAAGGAGTGCTTACCGGCGATGATGCGCGGCGATGCATCGATGAAGGTGCAACCGCAATCGTCGTCTCGAATCATGGTGGACGCCAACTTGACTCCGTATCGCCAGCCTTACAAGCGCTGCCGGAAGTGGTAGCTGCTGTGAACGGCCGCATTGAGGTACTAGTCGACGGCGGTGTTCGCCGCGGCAGCGACATCGTCAAGGCCATCTGTCTCGGAGCTCGCGCGGTTCTGATCGGTCGCGCGTACGCGTACGGGCTTGGTGCGGCCGGAGGGCCGGGGGTAACACGAGCCCTGGAAATCTTGCGGGCCGATGTGGAACGCACCCTCAAACTACTCGGTTGCTCGTCCATTGCCGCGCTCGATCGCTCGTACGTGGATGTGCCATCACACTGGCGAACTGGCTAGCCGCCGGTCAGACTTGAGACTGAGCTTAACGGTAGGACGGAGATGAGGAATCTCTGGCCCCCCCTGGGTGACGCAGGGGTTGTGAATAAACTCCTCTTCGTTGTCCCGAACTTGCTCACCGGTTCGTCGTACCATTGACCGAACGAAAAAACGATGACTACGACACCAATCATGGCAGACGCTATTTTCTCCAGCGTGACGAGGTTAGCTGCCGCAATCCGGGCGGGACAGATTTCGGCAACCGAAGTGCTGGAGGCGCATCTGGCGCAGATTGCTATACACAATCCGGCGCTCAACGCCGTCACCACTATCGATGCCGGCAAGGCACAGGAACGGGCGCGTGCGGCGGATGCAGCATTGGCCCGTGATGAAATCTGGGGACCACTTCATGGCGTCCCTTTTACGCTGAAAGACGCCCATTCGACTGCGGGTATGCCTACGACGGTGGGATTTCCACCGCTGGCTGGCCACGTACCGGCGGAAGACAGCACCGTGACAGCTCGCCTCAAGCAGGCCGGAGGCGTGCTGATGGGCAAAACGAACGTGCCGGCGATGCTGGGCGATTTTCAAACCGACAACCCGATCTTTGGCCGCACCAATAACCCGTGGAATCTAGAACGCACTCCGGGCGGCTCCAGTGGTGGCGCAGCAGCAGCGCTCGCTTCCGGGATGACCCCGTTTGAGATTGGGACTGATCTGGCCTGCTCGATTCGACTGCCAGCCCATTTTTGTGGCCTGTTTGGTCTTAAGCCGACTGAGAGACGGGTCTCACTGGCTGGACTGATCCCCAATCCCTATGGCATACCGCGAAGTGTCCGCGCCATGAGTTGTATTGGGCCAATGGCCCGCACGGTCGAGGACTTAGCCCTACTTTTTAGGGTAATTGCCGGACCGGATATACGCGATACCGAAGTGCAGCCTGTGCCGGTAGACGATGTGCCAACACCCTCGCTCAATCGGCTGCGGATCGCGTTTGCCCAAACGTTCCCAGGATTTCCAGTCGCCGCGGATGTTCGCGACTCGATCAATGAACTGGCGCGACAGCTTGATCGTTCAGGTGCCATGGTTGAGGAAGCGAAACTGCCGGAGTTGGATTTCCACCAGGAACTGGCTGCCGCCGGTCAATTAATTGGTATGATGATTGGAGCGTTCCAGCAGGAACAGCGAGAACAACCAGCCACCCTTCCACAGTACCTGGAGATACTCCACCGGCGCGACCAGTCCATTATCGCCTGGGAGCAATTTTTCCAGGCGTGGGACGCGCTGATTTGCCCAGCATCCATGATCACAGCATTTCCTCACTGCGAACCGGGCGCGCCGCTCCGCGTCGATGGTCAGGATGTAGATTATTGGATGGTAAGCGCCCACGGCACTTTATTCAATTACACTGGTCATCCGGCAGTTGTGCTGCCGTTCAAGCTCGATCGTGATGGTCTACCGATCGGGGTGCAGTTAGTTGGAAAGCGCTGGAATGAATCCGGCCTTTTGGCCATCGCAAAGGCTCTCTCCCAGGTAACCGGCGAATTCCGGCGACCACCGGGCTACTAGCCACTCGGATTTTACCGCTCCAAAATCCTAGCTTCTAAATTCTAGCTCCGGGTTTCGGCTTTGAAAGCTGACTGCTCGTTACTGCGACCCTTCCAGGCTGGTCCATTGGGAAAATCGAATTGTTCAAGAGTTTCGGATCGGAGGGTGATGCTGTACCCAGGCTTTTCCGGAGGCATGTAGCGTCCATTACGGATCACGACCGGATCAAGAAAATGCTCATGCAAGTGATCGACATATTCGATCACCCGGCCTTCCAGCGAAGCTGAGACGCAAATGTAGTCGAATAAGGAAATGTGCTGAACGTATTCGCACAGGCCGACGCCACCTGCGTGCGGGCACACCGGCACCCCAAACTTGGCCGCCATCAACAAGACAATCATTACCTCGTTAAGGCCGCCCAGTCGTGCACTGTCAATCTGACAAAAATCGATAGCCTCTGCTTGCAGCAGTTGTTTAAACATGACGCGGTTATGACAGTGTTCGCCCGTTGCCACTCCGATCGGAGCGATCTGCTTTCGAATAGTGGCGTGCCCCAGAATGTCGTCCGGGCTGGTCGGTTCTTCGATCCACCACGGTCGAAATTCGGCCAGACGATGCATATTGCGAATAGATTGGGCGACCTCCCATACCTGATTAGCATCCATCATGAGCTTGCGTTCCCAACCGATCTCCTCGCGCAGGATTCGAGCACGACGAACGTCTTCTTCGATATCGCCGCCGACCTTTTGTTTGAAATGGGTCCAACCGGCAGCGACCCCTTCGCGGGCCAGACGA
>DATFVD010000167.1:0-2658 GCA_035260505.1 Terriglobales bacterium | reverse complement strand
TGCTCACCCACGCGTGCCGCGCTCATTACCGGCCGCAACCATCACTCAGTCGGCTTTGGCGTGATCGGCGAGCTATCCACCGGCTTCCCTGGTTACGATTCCGTGATAGGCGAGGATAGCGCCACCATCGGCGAAATCCTGAAGGATAACGGTTACGCGACCTCCTGGTTTGGCAAGAATCACAATACCCCAACCTACCAGTACAGTACCGCCGGTCCGTTCGACCAGTGGCCGTCGGGGATGGGCTTTGAGTATTTCTACGGCTTTATGGGTGGCGAGACCGATCAGTGGACACCCTACCTTTATCGCGATCACACCCCGATATTTCCGTGGATCGGAAAGCCCGGCTATAACCTCACCACAGATCTGGCGGACGAGGCGATCAAGTATATGAGAAGTCTGAACGCGGCTGCGCCGGATAAGCCATTTTTCCTCTATTACGTGCCCGGAGGCACCCATTCGCCGCACCAACCGACGAGGGAATGGATTGAGAAGTTCAAGGGTAAGTTTGACATGGGCTACGAGAAGTTACGCGAGCAGATTTTCGCGAACCAGAAGCGCCTCGGCATGATCCCGCCGGGTACCCAGCTGACCGATTGGCCGGACGGGCAGACTGAGTATGGTGGCGCAAAGCTGCCAAGGTGGGATTCGCTCTCGCTGCTCCAAAAGAAACTCTACTCGCGCGAGGCTGAGGTTTTCGCTGCTTATGTCGCCTATACCGACCATGAGATTGGCCGGGTCATTCAAGAAGTTCAGGATGAGGGTAAGCTCGACAACACGCTCATTATCTACATTAGCGGCGACAACGGTACGAGCGCCGAAGGCACTCTGGAAGGAACATTTAACCAAATGACAGCCTACAACGGCATCCTGACCCTCCCGGAGGCTCTGCAGTTGTTGCATTACGAAAACTGGGGATCAGACAAGACCTACCCGCACATGTCGGTCGCGTGGTCGTGGGCATTTGACACGCCCTTCAAGTGGACCAAGCAGGTGGCGTCCCATTTCGGTGGGACCCGGCAGGGCATGGCCATTTCGTGGCCGGGCCATATTTCGGATGTCGGTGGTATCCGCACCCAGTTCCACCACGTAATTGACATCGTTCCGACGATTCTAGAAGCCGCTGGCATCCCGGCTCCCGACATGGTCAATAGGATCAAGCAGAAGCCAATTGAGGGTGTGAGCATGGCTTACACGTTTGACAAAGCGAATGCCAATGCGCCGTCGAAGCGCGATACGCAATATTTCGAGATGGTGGCAAATCGAGCCATTTACCACGACGGTTGGATTGCTGCCACGACGCCGCCTGCTGCCCCCTGGCTCCTGGCAACGGGCACGTTGCCCGACGTCAACAATTATAACTGGGAACTCTATAACATCGGGGATGATTATTCCGAGAGCAACGACCTCGCAGCGAAGATGCCGGATAAGCTCAAGGAAATGCAGGCTTTGTTCACGACGGAAGCTGCAAAATATCAAGTTCTGCCCCTGGATAACTCGGGCTTCATACGCCTCCAAACACCGCGTCCGAGTGCGATCGCCGGGAAAACGGTTTTCACCTACACGGGTGAGAATGTCGGTATTCCGGTTGGCAATGCTCCGAACATTTTGGACAAAGACTTTACCATCACTGCCGATGTGACTATTCCTGAGGGCGGCGCATCGGGAATGATTGTGACTATGGGGGGGCGTTTCGGCGGCTATGGACTCTACCTACTCAATGGGAAGCCGGTTTTCGATTATAACTTCCTGGCACTCGAGCAGTTTCGCTGGGAGGGCGGCGTGGGAGCCCGCGATTGGTTGGGCTCCGCGGTCAATCCGGGCAAGCACACCATTGTCTTTGACTTCAAATACGACGGCCCTGGGCCTGGCAAAGGTGGCACGGGCGTATTGTCGGTGGATGGCAAGGAGTACGCTCGCAAGACGATCCCACGATTCCGCTCCTCATGTCCATCGACGAGAGCTTCGACATTGGTAGCGATACGCGTACGGCGGTGGACGACAGTTACCAGTTGCCGTTCAATTTCACTGGGACCATCGACAAGCTGACCTTTAATCTCGGGCCGTCGCAGTTGACGGCGGATGACCAGAAAAAGGCGGCGGAATTGCTGGCCCATGCACATGACTAACCAGACGAGGTCATCCAGGCCTTTTCGCACCAGCAGTTCAACAGTTGCTCGTCCATGAAAACTCTGCACACCGCAACCGCGGTGATTGAACTGGGAGCCGGTTTGGCCCTGCTGTGTTTCCCGTCGGCAACGGTGGCGCTCCTGGTGGGTGCGCCGCTGGAGACCGCCCCCGCCTTGACCGTGGCGCGCGTCGGCGGGGCCGGGCTGCTTGCGCTGGGTGTCGCCTGTTGGCTGTCGCGAGGTGACACCCAAAGCCGCGCCGCGAAAGGATTGATCGCCGCGATGTTGCTTTATAACATTGCCGCTGCCGGCGTCCTGGCTTTCGCCGGACTCGGCTTTGGACTTCACGGCGTGGCGTTGTGGCCGGCGGTGGTTCTCCACGCGGTGATGTCTGTCTGGTGTGTCGCGTGGCTGTGGCGCAGTCCCCTGAATCTCACGCTGGATAGTCGCTAGCGAAAACAATCAAACCCGAGAAGAGGACCACTAAGCAGCGGAGCCGCAGCCAAAGACGATGGAACAACCGCGAATG
>DATFVD010000166.1:0-27093 GCA_035260505.1 Terriglobales bacterium | reverse complement strand
TCCTCTATCGTCCGCTGGCGTGCCAGATTGACCCTGGCGACTGATAGTTCAGGCCCTCGCCCCACACTACGTGCGTTTCCCCGTGGTTATCGATCGCTAGTCCGAAGTAATCACCGAAAGGAAAACGGAATCCGTCCTTCGTTATATAGCGATAGCCCGGCACGTAACCCGAGACCCGGATCTCTTCTCCCCAGGTCGCGCCGCCGTTGCTCGAACTTCGATAGTAAGTGTTCCAGTACGAAGAGTTGTGGGAAGTGCTGCGCTTATCCATCCATGCCACGCGGACGTCGCCGGTGTTCCCTGCCACTATCGCCGGGAAGGCGTGCTCCACCCCAGGCTCGGCATAAGAGACGCCGGCCCGCGGCAGCCAGTTCTCGCCGCCGTTAGTGGATGACGAGAAGTAAATGCGTTGCGAACCCATGGGCGCGCTGCCCGCACTCCAGAGTACGTAAAGAGTTCCGTCGGCATCGGATGTCAGAGCGATCTGAGCACCAAGAAACGCCTCCCCACATTCCTCGCCCTTGCATCCGGGCGCGGCCGCGGAAACGTCGAGCAGAGTCGCACTCCAGGTTTTGCCCGCATCCCCCGACTTCGCAACATACAGATTCACCGAGCCCCGCGCTCCTCCGGCTTTTGAGTAGGAAGCCCAGGCCAGATACACATTGCCTGCGGGATCGGTGGTGGCCGCACCCAGGAGGGACCAGCCCGGACGGCTTTCAGCATTCACGCGGGTCGATGTAAAGCTGCGTCCACCGTCCTGCGAGGCCGCCAGCCATACCTCTTCCTCGTGATTGAAAGCCACGTAAATGTTCCGGCCGCGTACCGCCAAGGCTGGTTTATCCAGTTGCACGTCGCCGCGCACCGCCATCGCAAAAGTCCACGTCGCACCGGAGTCCACCGACTTGGCGAGCATAACCGCGCGCTTATCGTTCTGCAGCCACGTTGCATACACGGTGCGCCGGTCGGCCGGGTCCACGACAATCTGGGCGTCAAACTGACCCGAATCAGATTCGAGCATCACGTGCGGAGCCTGCCAGGTCTTGCCATTGTCGCTGCTCGCGACCAGCAACATGGTGGGAACTCGACAGCTTTTGCACTCGGCGATGCGCCCATAGTGCGGATAGAGAACGTAGATCCGACCCGAACCATCGGCCGCCACAGCTGGTTCCCACTGATCGCCGCTCCTCAGACCGACCCGCTTCTGTCGGGAAAATTGCGTCGGTGCCGCCCAAGCCACAGTGGCCACGGCAAACAGCAGGATCACAAGTTTCGAGGCTACGAGTTTGGAATAGACGGGGCGCATGCAATCGATCGAGCGCAAAACAGGGAGGGGGCAAAACCCTTGATCTTGAACTTTATCCCGAAGCCCGTCGCCGGTCAATCATTTCTGCCATTTCTGCGTAACCGGTGCCGCGTCAACCAGCGGTCAGCAAGATGGGCGGGCCGGATGTGATCACCAGAGTATGCTCGAAATGCGCCGAGAGCGCGTGATCGCGCGTCCGCACCGTCCAGCCATCTTTGTCCGTAAACACCCGCCCCGAGCCACTGGAGATGATTGGTTCCACCGTGATGACCAGGCCTTCGTTCATGACCTGGCCGGCCTCCGGGTCCGGGTAATTGGGGACATGCGGCGACTCGTGGATGGTGCGCCCGATGCCATGTCCGCCTAATTCGCGGACGACTGCGAACCCGCACCTGTGCACCTCGCGTTCCACTATCTTTCCGATTTCAAGCACGCGGAATCCAGCCCGCGCCACCAGCATCGCCTGATGGAAGGCCCGCTCCGCGCAAGCCATCAATTGCTCAGCCTGCAGACTAACGCGGCCCACCGGCACCGTGATAGCGGCATCCGCCATGTAGCCGTCCTTTTCCACCGTGACGTCAAGTTTCACCAGGTCACCTTCCTCAAGTGCGCGCTCCCCCGGAACTCCGTGGACCGCCTCATCATTCAAGCTAATGCAACTGGCGCCCGGAAACTGGTACACCATTGACGGTGCGGAGCGCGCACCGTTCTCCTGCATTACGCGCGCGCCGATTTCATCGAGATATCTGGTTGTGACGCCCGCCCGCACCTCAGCCTTCATCGCATCCAGCACCTTGCGGACGATGCGGCCGACCACCCTTAAGGACAGTAATTCCTGCTCATCCTGGATGCTCAACTGTTGACTCTCCTCCTGACGGGATCATGGTTAGAAGCTATCGCATAGATGGGTGGGCAGGCCAGCGCCTGCTCGGGCCACAAATCCGCTTGAGTTATGGAAGGAGCGAGTGATCGTTATTTCAGGCCCAGCCCACCGTTAAAGTGCTGGATCACTCCGTAGCACTCGCAAGCGGCCTCTTCGAGGGCCTTGCGGTTCAATATCCTTACGGTGCCGCGCATGTTTTCGATCAGCCCGGCATTTTCCAGGTCGGCCGCCGCCAAACTCACGCTGGGACGTCCAGTACCGAGCATCTGAGCGAGGAATTCGTGAGTTAGGGGAAGCAACTCTGAATCAACGCGGTCCTGGCACATCAGAAGCCAGCGGACCAGGCGCTGATCAACTTCATGCAGCCGGTTACAAGCGGCCAGCTGGGCGACCTGCATGCCGTGCATCAACGCGAAGCGGCTGAGTTCTGACCGGAGCGTCGAAGAGCAAAGTAGCACCTCTTGAAAGATTTCTGACCGTATACGCAATCCACTTCCCGACATTTGCATGATGGCCCGAAAGGTCCCTCGTCGCAAGCCCATCATCAGGGACATCCCGACCATCCCTTCTTTGCCGACGATGCCGACTTCGACGCTTCTCCCGTCACGGCTAAGGGCCACAAGAGAGGTCATCCCCTGATTCAGAAAATATGCAAAAGCGATCTTCTCGCCGGGCTCGTGCAGGACTTCGTACTGCGGCAGTTCCGCCGGCTCCAGATTAGGTCGAAGGAGGCTGTACTCTTCATCCGGAAGCGACAGGAGAATTACATTGTTTACTGCCTTTCCCGACGCGTCGGAACGCGCGCCCGGAAGCAGCGGCGCTGGCTTGATCGCCCTTGTCGGTCTTTTAACGATGATGTTTTCTTTCGTCAACGTGCCCATGTCCGTTTTGATGCGACGGACCGCTTCGCTTCACTTCAGGGAACCTGTAGTTACCGCCAAAATCTTACGGATGTTCGAAGAAATATGAGGGGAGAAGGTACGGAGAAGATCTACCTTGCCAGTTCTCCATCTCGAACTGTACGGCTCCCACGCCACCCAAATTCTTACAACCGATGCCCCGAATAACGCCGCCATGCGCACGAAAACTAATCGCTCAGTTCGTCGCCCGGCTTGTTGTCCTGGAGCCGCTCGCGTTTGACCCCCAAGATGCGGTTTAGCTCTTCACAGAGCTGTAGGAACTTCTGCCCGTCCTGTTCCACCGCGATCAGCGAGCAGAGCTCGTGAATCCGGTCACTTTCGGCTTTGTTCATCGGGACCCGGAAGTATTACAAGGCCCACGACATTCGGTATGTTCGACGTCGAACACTGCGGGGAGTTTTTGGTTTATGAGATGAGTTCGCGGGTTCTGAGGCACAAATGGTGAGCGGATTGGACCATCTAAACTGAGAGGGCAGCGTGCCGCGGAGAATAAAGTAACAGCAGCAGAACGCCGCCTAGATAGAAACCCCAGACGTTGCCAAGCGTAAAGCCAGCCATTCGCAGAATAAGTCCGAAAACGCCCAACACCTCGCACAAGGCGTATAAGAACAGGTAGCCCGTTCTCCATTGCGCCACCGCTATATTGTCGTCTGCTCTTTCTTTCAGCAACGCTTCGGACGGCAGGACGAGCGTCCGGCGCACCACGACCGTAGCGCCCACCAGGCTTATTGAAATAAAAGAGAGGGCATGGAACAGAGTATTCGCCGGATCATGAGTAAGTTTCCCGGCGAGCATTTCCCCCGCCACCGCGCACAGCACGATGCTCCCGAGCAGGGCGACTTGAACCTGTCGCACCAGCCGTAGTGCGGGCACGATTCCCATATGTTTTGCGCCTAAAACATTTTGCCCCTAAACACGCGCCCCGTCATGTTGTATCTTCCCTGAGAACACTTTTGATAACGGCACAGCCCGTTAGGTTGTGCCCACCCGCGGAAATATTCCGATTCCGCGCCAGACGAAAACTTTGGCTATAACGTAAGTTCTTCGGCGCCCTTCAGGGGGCGGGGTCACGCGCCGGACGTTAGTGCTCATGATGGCTCAAAGCCGGGCGAAATCTCAGAAACATCTGGAACGACACTGGATTCTTCCCGTAGGCCGAGTCCAGGGCTGCGGACTTCGTATAGAAAGTGATATCCCCTCCCACCGCTAACTGCCAGAGCCGCCGCTGCATAACGTCGCGTGCCCCACCGAAAGTGTACCCTCCAATACGGAAGCTCGGAAGCAACGGGTTGCCGGGAAATAATTCGTCCTTGTCGACCAACTCCATCCGCGAGAACGCATAGTTGCGCAGCTTGAAGTTCGCCGTTGTCTCCAACAAATAACTATTCAGATTGCGGTTCCCCACATCCTTGTGTACTCGTCCCCACACCACCGACGTTGCCCACGAGCCGTTCGTAAACGGCCGCACATATTCCAAGGAAGCCGTCTGCCGGCGCTGGCTGCCCGGCTCCAATGCCTCGGGATGCTCCAGCCGCCCGTAACTGTACTGCGCCGTTATGTTGCGCGATGCGGCGATGTTCAAGCGCGCCGACCATGAGTCCAGAGCCGCGAACTGGATGCTGTAACGCTTCTCATTCGGCTCGCGCCCGTTGAACACCGAACCTTCAATCTTGAACCGGTCCACCACAAGGCCGGTGGTGATTACTCCGAAGCTGGTGTGAGTCGAATCCTGCAAATGATGAGACAACGGGGCCATGGGCAATTCCGACGCGGAGGCACGATGCATGAAGGCCACCGGACCAAGCGCCGGTTCGCCCGCGGGCGCGCCATAGAACTCCCAGGTAACTTTCTCGTGAATGGGAACTGCGTAGTAGACCGAAAGTTCGGAAAACACATTGTGCGGATGCTGGTGGTCGACCAGGGGCTGACCGTGATAGGTTTCGCCGGTCTGGAAAAGTTCGGGAAACCCCGGATGCGGCGCGGTCAGCGACTCAGCAGAAAACATCTCACGAAACATGATGCTGCCGCCCCAGAGCTTGTGCTGCTCCATCAGCATCAGCCAGTTGACTGACTCCGCCTTACCCTCGCCGCGCGGCCCGCCCTGCTGGTTGTAATCGACGAAGATTACGCCGTGCGCCATCAGATCCCAGGCTCCAGCGGACTTCATCCAAAAATGTCCGCCCGACGCAGCGGGCTGCCATCCCGTGCCTGAAGCATTGTGCGGCGAGGGCATCCAGTCCGGCGCAGGCTGCGACATATCCATGCCCGGCATATCCATCCCCGGCATGTCTATCTTTTGCTGCGCCTGATCTTGCTTTTGCTCTGTGGGATCTTGGCTTGGCAGCGTCTGTTCTTGGGGATTAGGCCCATGCACATCTACAACGGCGTCCTGCGCTCCAGCGAAAGATATCAGGTTGATCGCGAAGAGACTCAAAATCAACACCCGCACGTGACACTCCTCATGCGCATAAAATCCATGCGCGAAAAATAAAGCTCTTGATTTAGTAATTGATTTAGTAATTAAAGATCGCCGCAGTTGAGGAGGAAACCTAGACCCGCAGCGGAGTCGTACCAGGCGGGCCGGCGGAGAGAACCATCAAAACTTCTAATCCACGCGAAAAGTATGCTTCCAGCGCAGACTCGATTGGCAGAGTAACTCCGGTCCACTGATACTGAGCTGGAGGTTGCGGCGATGGAGACGCCGGAACCACCGCCGCATCATGACCGGTCAGGCAACACTTATAACTCACTGGCGCGGGTAGCGGGGGATAGGGGACCCGCGAATGGGGAGAGCTCTTGCCACCGTGTATGTGGCAACCCGCCGGACGCTCACCGAGCGCTGCCGACGGCGCGGACTCGTGATCAGCCGCCGCCACTTCCAAAGACCCAGCCGGCAACGCTGCCGTCACCAGCGCTGTGATCAGTAGAAGCCCCAGAATTTTCGATCCGCGCTTCATTACCGTTCACTCTACCCTTCACTCTGCTGTTTACACGACACCGAAATTACATTGAACCGAAACTTCATCGCAGCGCCGTCACGAGCCCGTCAGCTTCACCCGTATTTCCTCCGGCAGCCGTTCTCGGATCTCGGCAGGCAGCCGGTCATGCACATGTCGCGCGCCAAGTTTGGCCGCGTCCACCACCGCCATCGGCGCGGGAGTGGCCACGGCCACGATCAGCCAGATCAGCGCCGACAGCGCGAATCCCGCCAGCGCCCCTACCTCCAGCCAGAAGGCATGCCGCGGCCCAAAATGCCGGATCACGGCAAAGGCCAGCAGGAATACCCCTGCCGACGCTGACGCCAGCGCAATCAGCGAAATATCAATGATGCGGTGCAGTTTCTGCCGGCTGCGGCAGTGTTCGCAAGCGGCGAAATGCAGCTCGTAGTCCCCGCACATCTCCGGAGCCAGCCCGGAAATATCGTAGCGCCATCCCGCAAGGATTTTCCCTACGATCGGTTCAACGCACTCGCTCATAAGAGGCTACAGCCGGATGGGTTGGAGAACTTCCGCCTGGGTCGCCAGCTGCACACGGTTGTGCCACAGCCCCAGACTGCCGCCGAGCGCCTGTTCCGCAACTGCCCGCGCTCTTTCGGGATGGTTATTCTGCTCAGACAGATGCGCCAAGACTAAGTACTCGGCTCCTCCATCATAGTCGTTGGAGAAGAATTCCGCGAGCGCTTCATTCGACAGGTGCCCCACCCGGCTCATTACCCGCTGCTTCACCGACCACGGATACGGCCCCGAACGCAGCATCTCCAGATCGTGGTTCGATTCAATGACCAGCACGCTGCAACCTCGCAGATGGTCCCGCACACTCACCGGCAGATAACCCAGGTCGGTGGCAAGGCCAACCTTGATGCCTTCCGCGCGAAACGTGAAGCCCACCGGATCGGCGGCGTCATGAGGAATCGTGAACGGCATCACCTCAATATCGCCCACCCGAAAACCCCGGCCGGCGGCAAAATGCTCCGTTTTCGGCAATTCCGGAATCGCGCCCATTTCGTCTCGCATCGCCCTACTCCATGCATGATGAGTCGGCGCCGTCAGGAAGACAGGCACATTCAGCTTTGTCGCCAGCCGCTGCAGGCCTGCAACGTGGTCGGAATGCTCATGCGTGATCAGGATTGCGGAAATTCCTTCGGTGCGCTCACCGAGCGCCCGCAGCCGCTTGAACGTTTCGCGGCCCGATAGTCCGGCATCGACCAGTATCCGAGTTGAACTCGTCGCCACCAGCGCACAGTTCCCACGACTGCCGCTGGCAAGCACTGATACCGACACGCACATAACCGTAGCTTACCCCCACCGGCTGTGGAAACTGCAAGAGTTTTTCGGCGACCCGTACCTTTCGTGTGACTGCCTGTAGGCGGGATGCAATACCCGGAAACGGACAATCCTCAGCCGGCGCCCTTAAGCAGTTCGCTTAATTTGTCTAAGTCCTGGCCGTTCGCGTCGCCGATTACAAAATAGCGAAGGCCGTTCTGCAGCCAACTCCGTACCTCAAATGAGTGGGATGTTCGCATACCCATACTCCCGCGCACTCCTTCAAGCCCTCGCTCCTGGAAAACAAAAACCGAAATCTGGTGCTGGCGAACCCGAAAAATCAGTTCGGCGCCCGGCGACTGGCCCAAATAGCTGACTCTTCCTCCGATCAGGACAAAAGGAGACCCCTGCAACTCGGGCAGGTTAAAGGTGAAGGGGATTCTGCCCTCAAACCAGGGTTTCACGGTGTGCCGGTCGGTGGATACGACGTCAACCGGGTTCGCGCTGGCGAGTGTCGTCACGTGCTGGTCGACCAGTTCACTCATCAGTTGCTGTTCGCTTCTACCGTCATATTGAAGGGCAAGAAGCAAACCACCGGCAATCAGAAGGGCAGCGGCAGTCGCAGTGATGAAGACGGGAAGCCAATGCCGCCTCGACGGGGACGGCCTGCGTGCTGCTATGGTCCTTTCAATGCGGGCGCGGAAAGCCGGGGCCGGTACAAACCTCTGGCCGGCAGCTGCGACCGCGCGCTTCCACTGGACTCTACGCAGCCCCTCGGCGGCGCAGGCGGCGCAGCCACGCAAATGTTCATCCAACGCGCGCGCCTCGTCGGCAAGGAGCTCTCCGTCGAAGTAAGCATCGAGTTTTCCAGTCCAACGCGCGCAGTCCATAATCCAACCAACCTGTTCAACTCCCTTGCAATTCTTGCACGGTATCCCGTAAAGCCCGGCGCGCCCGGGACAAGCGCGACATCACGGTGCCGATCGGGATGGCGAGAGTTGCAGAAATCTCCTGATACGACATCTCTTCAAATTCACAGAGCAGCAGCACCTCGCGATAAGGCACGGGCAATCGGCCCAAAGCCTTTTGCACGAGTTGCCGATCTGAACGCTGCAGCACGATCGTCTCCGGCGTGTCATCGACCGCGAGGAGGGTTTGCTCATCGCTTTCTAAATCCAGCGGCACGGTCGACTTCAGCCCAGTGCGGGAGGTCAAGAACGTGTTACGGAGAATCTGGTAAATCCAGGCTCGGAAGTTCGTACCCGGCTGGAACGAGCGGAATCCCTTGAGCGCCTTGGCGTAGGTTTCCTGCACCAGATCTTCGGCTTCCTCGCGATCCTGTGTCAGCCAGTGGGCAAAGTTATAAAGCCGCTCAAATAGCGGCATGGCCAGTTCCTCGAACGACCCCGACAATGAGTGCCCTTCCGACACGCACACAAGGGTAAACCAACGAAGGATCGTTTTATTCCCACCGCGCCAAAATAAATTCCCGTGGAATAAAACCGCGGAACCTCAGTTCTGCACGGTGAACAGAGAACGCACCGCACCCTGTGTGTAAAGACAGGAAAGGAAAATATGCCGCTACAGAAGAACGACGACGCAGTTTTGTCCAGCCATAACCCTGACGGAATCGACCGCAGGGGGTTCCTGAAGTGCATGGCCTGGGCCGGCACGGGTGCGCTTTGCGTGCTTGAAGGGGGAGTGCTCAAGTCCTACGGTATCGACAATGCTTCCGGTATTCAGAAGGCTGCCAAGGGAGAACTCAGTTTTGTACAGATCAGCGATAGCCACATGGGGTTCAATAAACCTGCAAATTCGGACGTGATCGCGACATTAAAGGCCGCTGTCCAAAAGATCAACGCGCTGCCCGTGGCTCCCGAATTCATTCTGCACACCGGCGACATCAGCCATCTTTCCAAGCCGGAGGAGTTCGACACGGTGGACCAGCTTCTCAAATCCGCGTCTACCAAGGATGTGTTTTTCGTCCCCGGTGAACACGACGTGCTGGAAGACGACGGCAAGCAATACCTCGAGCGTTACGGCAAGAACACAAAGGGCGCTGGTTGGTACAGCTTTGACCAGAAGGGCGTGCACCTGATTGGACTTGTGAACGTGATGAACCTGAAGACTGGAGGCATGGGTTCGCTCGGAGCGGCGCAACTGGAGTGGCTGGAAGACGACGTCCGACATCTCTCCAAAAGCACACCCGTAATTGTGTTCGCGCACATGCCGCTGTGGAACATATATCCGGAATGGGGATGGGGCACTGATGACAGCGCGCAAGCGCTCTCTTACCTGAAGCGTTTCGGCTCGGTTACGGTTCTGAACGGACACATTCATCAAACCATGCAGAAAGTGGAGGGCAATGTCACCTTCCACACCGCCGCTTCGACTGCCTTCCCTCAACCCCATCCGGGAGCTGCAGCCTCCCCCGGCCCGATGAAGGTCCCGGCCGAGCAACTGCGCGGGCTGCTGGGAATAACCGACGTGACCTACACACGCAAAGGTCATGCCCTGGCGTTAATCGATTCCACATTGGAGTAACTGGGAATCGGATACCTCGACCTCACCTACAGGAACTTGGAAAGGAACAAACGAATGAAGAGAAATGAATGGATTCTTTGCGTCACGGCGTCAACGCTACTCGCGGCGATCACACTCTCTGCGGCAGAGAGAACGGTGGCCGGCGGGCCGGCGGGTGTCGACGTCAAAATTGACAATTTCAGCTTCGCGCCAGCGGCCATTACGGTGAAGGCGGGAACACAGATCACATGGACGAATGCAGATGACATTCCACACACTGTGGTCAGCGATGACCGGAGCTTTAAATCCAAAGTGCTCGATACTGACGAGAAGTTCACGCTCACGGCCAGTCAGCCCGGCACGTATTCGTACTTCTGTTCGATTCATCCCAAGATGACTGGCAAAGTGGTTGTTGAGTAGGTGCCGTCATGAATCCCTTTGATCCCAAGTCAGCCTTGCTCGCGAAACATGCTCAACACGTCGTCTTAGTCCATTTTCCGATTGCGCTCTTTCTCACGGGCGTCGCTTTCGACTTCGCGGCGCACTGGACGAAGAGGGCAAGTTTGGCCGCGGCGGCCAATCTCAACCTTCTCGCCGCCGCCGCCTCCGTGCTCCCGACTATCGCAACCGGCATTGCGGCTTGGCAGTGGCAACTCGAGGCACGCAAGTTGAAGGGAGTGCTACTGCTTCACCTCGCGCTGGGATGCATCTCGGGTCTTCTTATCTGCCTGGTCGGGTGGATTCATCTCCGGCGGCGGCGAATTGCAGGTTCCGTGCTTACGCCTTACCGCCTGCCGCTCGAGCTTGTGACGGCCATGGTCATTGCGCTGACCGGCCATCTGGGCGGATTCCTGAGCGGCGTCAACATTCCAGGATAGACTGCTCGGCGGCGCGACGCGGCGCGATTCCAATCGCCATCTCTCCGTTCACTTCCGGGCAAACAAATTGTCCACCAGGCCCCGCCCCATCGCTCCCCCGAAGGCGCCCGCAATGCCCGGCACGAAGGCAAGAAACGATTCGTAAATCTGCGCCCTCTCAGGCTTCTGGCGGAAAAAGAAGTATGCCAGCCATTCCACCAGCGGCACGAACACTCCAACCAGCAGCACCCAGCGCCAGGGCTTTCTCGGACTCAAAATTCCAAACAGCATGCAGGCCGCCAGCACCACCATCGCCGTCAACAGCAAGTCTCCTACTTTGATGTCCAGCCAGCCCGCCAGTGCTCCTGATAACGCCGCCAGCAAATAATAATAACCGTCGCCTTTAGATTTCTTTTCCGGAAGAATTTCACCCCAAGCTGTCGTCATATCCCCTGTCTCACGCGTTTCCTCTCCTCCTCCTATCCTATCTCCATCCTACGAGTACGTGTAAAACCCGCGTCCGCTCTTCCGTCCCAGCCAGCCCGCATCCACCATCTTGATCAGCAGCGGACAAGGCCGGTACTTCGGATCCCCCAACCCATCCTGTAGCACCCGCATGATGTCCAGGCACACGTCGAGGCCTATAAAGTCCGCCAGGGTCAGCGGCCCCATGGGATGCGCCATCCCCAGCTTGAACACTTCATCCACCGCTTGCGCCGTCGCGACGCCCTCCATCACCGCGTACATCGCCTCATTCAGCAGCGGCATCAGCACCCGGTTCGACACAAATCCTGGAGCGTCATTCACCTCCACCGGCGTCTTCTCCAATTTCATCGCCAGTTCGCGCACCGTTTCAAACGTAGCCTGTGAAGTCGCGAGACTCCGAATCACTTCGACCAACTTCATGACCGGCACCGGATTAAAAAAGTGCATCCCAATGACCTTGTCGGCACGCCCGGTTAAGGCTCCAATCTTCGTGATTGAAATCGAAGACGTATTCGAAGCCAGAATCACCTCCGGCTTCAACATGCGATCCAGTTCGCGGAAAATCTCCGCCTTGATCTCAAATTTCTCCGTCGCCGCCTCGATCGCCAGATCGCAATCCACTAGCTTCGCCCGATCCACCACCGCCGTAATCCGTCCCAACGTGGAGACCTTGTCGCCCGTCGTAATTTTATTCTTGGCCACTTCGCGATCAAGGTTCTTCGCAATCGTATCCAGCCCGCGATCCAGAAATCGCTGTTCCACATCGCAGAGCACGACATTGAAGCCGCGTTGCGCAAACACATGAGCTATCCCATTGCCCATCGTCCCCGAACCAATCACACCCACCCGCTGAATCGCCATGATGGCCTCGCCCGTCATTACCTCAGACCTACGGAAACTGGAAAGTTTAGCAGAGTGGACTTTTGTGCTCGAGAATGTTGTCCCATAGACTCGCGGCCTAACCATAACAGTGGAAAAATTTGAAAAGGCGTCTCCAAAAAATACAGTAGACACCCTACAGTGAATACCCTAAGTCTCCCTTGACTCTACCTCGACTACGGCCCTAGTCTGAAAGCTGCTCTACCCTAGGGTGGGGACAATCCCAACAATGGAGGAAGTCCCTATGAAGCTGAATGACAGCATCACAACCTACGACGTTGCCGAAGCCCTGCAGGGCGAAACCGGCAAATTTGAAGTAACCAGCCCCAACGGAGAGCGCTATTTCGTCAGTTGCCAACCGGGGCACTCGATTGTCAGCCTGGAATGGGCCGGCAATGAGCCAAATCTCCAGCCCTTCCAGGTCCGCAAGGTGGCTCAACCCATCGCCACGGAGGGTCGAAAGAGGTCCGCGGCCGCTTAGTCTTGGTTAAGCGACTCCCAGAATGGAGCCCGGTCATCCCAGACCGGGCTTTTGATTTTTGTTGGCCAATTGGAACTTGAGTGCGCCCCGCCCTTTTGGGCACTCCCTCTTTGGTAGGACTTTGGAATGGGCTTTTTCCGCGACCTGCTCATCGACATTTACCGCGATTGCCGGAACTAACGCCTTTTGCCGTCACCCAAGGCCGCAATAGCGTAACCCTTAGAACCGTTGCACCCGGCAAAAGCAAAAACCAAAAACACAGGAATCGTATTCATCTTTCCGCCGAAAAATCCGATAACAACCTAGTGAAGCTGAACATCAGCACCGGAACGTGGCTCCTCGAAATTAACGTCGAACGATCGAAACTAGATTGTTGTGGGATGAAAGGTGAAGAACTATGCGCCACACCGGGACAGCCATCCTTTTGTTAGTCGTCGCAAACCTGAGCCATGCCCAGGTTGCCGCCCCGTCGGAACCAGAGATGATTCAACAACTGGTTCTGCAGGTGAAGGCACTCCAGGAAAAGGTTGAGCTGCTCGAGTCCCAACAACGAGCCAGTGACCCCGTCAACGCCGATGCCGGTGCTCACCCCGTGAACACGCCCACTCTACCTGCGGTGGACAGCAATGCACCGCCCGCTTCCCTCATACAAGAACTTCATGAACTCCGTGGCATTCAATGGCGAGGTTTCGGAGAAGTTGACTACAAGGTCCTGAATCAGAGAACACCTGAATTGGGAACTTACGGTTTTGTGCCCGGCTCGCACGGGAACTTCTACACCGGCGATTTCGATCTATTGCTTACCGCCCGGATTAACGACAAGGCCAGTGTCCTGTCGGAAATTGCGTTTGGAGAAGGAGAGGCTCAGATATTTAGCGTCGATCTGGAACGCGTGCTGTTTAACTACGATTACAGCGATCATCTGAGAATGTCTTTCGGTCGCTATCACACGGGGATTGGCTACTACAACCGGGCGTTCCATAGCGGCACATGGCTCCAAACCACGGCGGACCGCCCGTTGGTCATGGAGTTTGCCCACGACGGTGGTGTGCTGCCGACGCAAGCGGTGGGACTCTCCTTTACCGGCTCAATCCCGTCCGGGAGATTGGGTCTGAACTATATTGCCGAATACGGATCCAGCGATACGCATCTTCAAAACCTCGCCGAAGCTGGCATCGATGACGAGGACAACGGTAATCACGTCAATGTCGGGCTGTTTGCACGCCCCGAATCCATCCCGGGTTTGCAGATCGGCGGGTCCATTTATCACGATCGGATCAGTGACCGAAGCCATGGACCAGACGCGAGGTTGGGCCAGACAATCGTCAACGGGCATATGGTTTACATCCGGGACGGAATCGAGTTCCTGAACGAAGGGTTCCTGATCCGGCATGCCTACGAACAGAGTTCGACGGTGTACAACATGCCCGCCTTCTATTCGCAGATATCAAAGCAGCTTCATCGAGTTCGGCCGTTCTTCCGCTACCAGTACATAAACGCAAATTCTGGCGGCTTCCTCGAAGAGTTTGTCCTGCGTCATGGACCCTCGTTCGGTATGCGCTTCGACTTCAATGACTCCATCGCTTTCAAGACACAGATGGATCACACGAAGCGGAAGGGGCGGCCTGACCTTAACGGGCTGCATTTGCAGTTGGCATACACATTTTGAGTCAGGTCAACCATGCACACTAAACCGATTATCGTTCTGGTTGCGATCTGGCTCGCAGGTGTCGGTGGCATTACCGCCGCGGTCGCGCAGGCTGATGATGTCGCAGTTGTGGTCAGCGAAAAGAATCCTGTCGCTAACTTTACCCAACCAGAACTCCGAAAGATCTTCGCTGGCGAGAAACGATCCTGGGCTGGCGGCCAATCCATCAAACTCTTCGTACGCGCTCCGGGGGCACACGAGAGAGCGGTGCTCCTGAACTTGTTGGGCATGTCCGAGAGCGAGTACAAGAAGTACTGGACGGCTCAAGTGTTTCGCGGAGAGGCCCAGGCCGAGCCGGTTGCACTATTCTCCAACGGAATGCAGAAAGAGGCTCTCACAACTTTTCCCGGCGCTATCGCTCTAGTCAATTTCCAGGATGTCAAGCCTGGAATGAAGGTCGTGAAGGTCGACGGACATTCGCCGGCAGAACCTGGATACCCGCTCCACTGAGGCGCTCCGAGTTGCCGGCGTGTCTCAGCATGAAAAGCGCTGAGCGTGCGCTACAATCGGGCGGCAACAACTGCGCAGATTATGCTGGTCTTGTGCGCGTAACCGCAACGGAAATCATCGGGACTCTTGGTGGCATATGAAACGTCTAATGCGTAGCACGATTGCTGGCTCGATCTTGCTGGTGGCGATATGTCTGGAAATCGCAGCTCAGCCTGGGCATGAGGCCGTGGACGAATCCGCGAGAATTCTGTCGCTGGAGAACGCGTGGAATCAGGCAGAAGTCAGACATGACGCGCGCGCTTTGAGTCTGTTGCTTGCGGAGACATTTGAATTTACCGACGATGATGGACATTTCATGGACAAGAGCCAGTGGCTGGCTCATATTAAAGATGGAGTCGATCATTATGAGCAGCTTGGCAACAGCGGGATGGCGGTTCACTTTTACGGGGATGTTGCCATTGCTACAGGGATATATAAGGACAAGATGAAAGAGAAGGGAAAGGTGGTTGTCCGCTCCGGTCGCTTTACCGACGTCTGGATTCGACAGAATGGCGAGTGGAAGTGCGTGGCGAGCCAAGCGACACTCATCACCTACTAGGTGCACCCCACAACATCAAGAGCGGATTCGTGAGGCACGGGAGAACTGCCTAAACCGGAATTTGCTCGCTCTTCACCTGTAGTACAGCGGAAAGTCCATCTCAGAGCATCCCATCCGCAGCACGGTGCATCCGAATCATGAAAGTATGACAACCAACAGTGCCACGGTCGTCGCACCCGGCGTGTCGACCGCCATCCCGGACAATTCCTTCAACAACACCTCTAACTACCAGGAGTACGTGAACCCGCAGTGGGTCACGCTGCTCAACCTGCTGGGCATGAACGTCGAGTACGTGCGCTGTCTGGGTTGCGAGTTGTTCACAAAAGACGGCCGTCGCGTCCTGGATTTTTTGTCCGGCTACTGCGTTCACAATACCGGACACAATCATCCTTACATTATTCAGGCATTAAAGGACGAAATGGATCGGTGTGGTCCGGCGATGCTGCAAAGCCATGTGCCGGAGATCGCCGGCGACCTGGCACGGCGCTTGTGTGAATTGGCTGGCGGAGAATTGGAAAAAGTCTACTTTGGCAGCAGTGGCAGCGAGGGCGTGGAAGCGGCAATCAAGTTTGCGCGAGCCACCACCGGCCGCGCCGGCATTGTTTATGCAAAAAGCAGTTTTCATGGCCTCACTGCTGGCGCACTCTCCCTGATGAACGACGCGTTTTGGCGAGAAGGGTTCGGTCCGCTGTTGCCGGATACCCACGGAGTGCCCTTCGCCGACATCGCCACACTAGAGAAGGCACTCGCGAGTAAACGGCACGCCGCGTTTATCGTCGAGCCTTTGCAAGCGGAAGGTGGCATTCACGTTCCCACTCGCGCCTACTTACAGAAAGCGCAAGAGCTGTGCCGGCGGACGGGCACCCTTTTCGTATTGGACGAAGTACAGACATGCATGTATCGCACTGGCACTTTCCTGGCGGCGCACCAGTTCGACGTACAACCCGACATGGTCATACTGGCCAAGGCGCTCAGCGGCGGATTAATCCCCGTCAGCGCGGTTTTGATGACCGACAAGATTTATCACGCGGTGTATTCTTCGCTGAAGCGAGCCATCGTCCACACCTCAACCTTCAGCGAAAATAGTCTGTCGATGAGAGCTGGCCTCGCCACGCTGGATGTTCTACAAGACGAACAACTGGGCCCGCGCGCGATGCATCTTGGTGAATCGTTTCGAGCGAAACTGCGCCGCGAGCTTGCCGGCTTCGACATGGTCAGCGAAGTTCGTGGCATGGGTCTCCTGAACGGAATTGAATTCGTTCCGCCGAAGAAACTGGCATTCCGCGCATTGTATGAGGCATTCTACAAAGTCCATCCCGCCATGTTGGGGCAGATTATCGTCATGCGGATGTTTCGCGAGAAAGGCATTCTCACCCAAGTCTGCGGCAACAATTTTATGGTCCTGAAAGCCGCGCCGCCCCTGATGGTAACTTCGGAGCAACTCGACGAATTCGTAGAGGCGATTCGCGATGTCATTGAAATGGCACAAACGTCGCTAACATTCTGGACCGAAGCATTGTCAATGGTGCGCCGCGCAGTCAACATCTAGAGTTGCATGACGGGCGTCCCAAGAAAGAAGAACCAAACTTTGCGGACAAGATCTCTGAGCCTTGCAGCGTTGGCCGTCCTCGCCTTAGGCCTGTTTCTCGCGGCAGCTGCGCCCTTGCCTCAACCGCAAGCCACTCCCGCTCCCGTCTCTGAGATTGTCCTAACCCTCGATCCGGCACAATCCACGGTGCATTGGACCGTCGACAGCACTCTGCACATGGTCCACGGCACTTTCGCGCTGAAAAGCGGCACGGTACACTTCGATCCGGAAACCGGGAAAGCTGGCGGAGAGATTGTCGTCGCCGCCACGAGCGGTGAAAGTGGAAATAATTCCCGCGACGCGCGCATGCACAAGGAAATCCTGGAGACGCCGAAATATCCCGACGTGATCTTCCGGCCGACGCAAGTGCAGGGTAAAGTAGGTCAGTCCGGTGCATCCGACTTAACGTTGGACGGCATTTTTTCCATTCACGGCGCGGACCATAACCTCACCGCGGCGGTACACGCCGAATTGACGGGAGATCGCTGGCGGGGAACCGCTAAATTCCAGGTGCCCTACGTGAAGTGGGGCATCAAAGACCCCAGTAATTTTCTGCTGAAAGTGAAGCCCGTGGTGAATGTGGAATTGGAAATGTCCGGCGAAGTTAAGGCCGCGAAATAAATTCCTGAGTTATATTCTGGGTTCATCCCTGGGCGACAACCGATTGTGGGATCTAGCGTCGTTCTCAGGGAAAACCGGATTTTTTTGGGGTGGGAGACGGGAATTGAACCCGCAACCGTCGGAGCCACAGTCCGATGCTCTACCGATTGAGCTACTCCCACCGCAGACAATCATTGTAACAATTGGATTATAGCAATTGCGGCGGGAGTCCGTTCCCTGGCTGGCTCTGGCGGAGTCGACGTTTCTATGCCTGGTGCGTCTCACTTCGGGTGAGATGCGACTTGCCCTTTTACGAAGACGGGCAAGCCCGTCTCGACAGGACAAAGTTCCCTACCCTCGTCCCACGCCCATGTACTGGAACCCCATGGCGCGCAGGCGCGATGAGTCGAGCAGATTCTTGGTGTCGATGATGATTGGTTGTTTCACCAGATGGCGGATCCTCGCGAAATCGAGCGTCCGGAACTCAGGCCAGCCGGTGGCCACGACCAGGGCATCCACTCCTTCGGCGACCCCGTAGGCTGATTCGCAGTACTTCACTGAGCCGTTCAGTTGCAGCCGCGCATCGGCAATCGCCGCCGGATCATAAGCCCGTACGCGCGCTCCCCCGGCCAGCAAATTCTGCGTCAGTTGAAGAGAAGCCGATCCCGCGACGGAGTTTGTATTCGGCTTGAAGGCCAATCCCAGAATTCCGACATCTTTGTTCTGCACGGTATTGAGTGCGGCGGACACTTTCTGCAGAAGCCGGTCCGCCAGGTTCAGATTCACCTCGCGGGCGGCATTCAGCACTTTCAGATCGACGCGGTTCTCTCGCGCCAGCCCGGTCAGTGAGTCCATGTCAGTCTCGGCGAAAATTCCACCCATGCCCGCGCCTGGTTGCAGGCAGCGCGGCGCGATTTTCTTGTCCAGCCCCATGGCGAGCGCCAAGCTGACGGCGTCGGCATTTACATGCTCGCACAGGCTCGCAATTTCGTTGATGAACGAAATCTTGGTTGCCAGAAATGCAGTGGTCGCTTCGCGCGTCAACTCCGCTGTTTCGTAATTCGTGACCAGAACCGGAACCCCGCGCATCACCAGCGGATGAAAAATCTGCTTCAGGGAAGAAACGGCTTCGCTCGAAGGCGTCCCGAGAATGATCCGGTCGGGCCAGTTGAAGTCTTCGACCGCACATCCGTTGGTGAAGAACATAGGCTGGCATACCAGCAGGCTCTTCAGCCCTTTCTCCTTCAGCATTTTTTCAATCTTGGTGCTCGAACCCACGCGAACCGGCGTGACAATCGAAAGCACCTGGAAACGGCCTGCCGCGCCCGCCAGTCGAACTACAAGTTCTTCCAGCCCCTGGGCCGAGTCTTCCGCGAGAAAGATTACCTGGGCCCGGCGCGCCAATTCTTCCGGGTCCACCGAATAGATCAGCCGGCCCGAGCGCACATTGCGCCGAATTACTTCCTGAAGATTCTTTTCAAAAAAAGGTATGTTGCCCTTGGCGACTTCCATGATGCGCGTGCCGTCGGCATGACAGCAGCACACCGGGGTGCCGAAGTCAGCGAGACAAGCGGAGATGACAGTGGCTAGATAGCCGGATCCATAAACCCCAATTTGCATATTCTCTCTTCCGAATCAAACCCGCAGCCTGGGATCCGGCGCTTGGTGTGCAGCCCGTAAATCTATGGTAATCCGGCTAATGGACTTGGCAACGGGTAGAAAGTACATGTCCTGCCGGTCAGTGAAACAGGCCGCTAGTTGCGGGTTTTGAGGGGTTATTGCGGATTATATTGCAGACCTTTTTCCGGACCTTGTTCGGGACTACGACTTTGACGAGAGTTGGCCGCGTCCCAGGGGCACCGGCGCCACATCCTGCCAGCAACCGTCTTCCTCGCGCACGAACATCAATTCATTCACTGGCACCTGGCGCTTGCCAGGAAACTGGGCCCAGCGGTCCCGCGCGATCGCATACGCCGCACGCGCCTGCTCATCTCGTTCCGCTTTCAGAATCGTGAGATGCGGAATATAGGGCCAAATCTCTTCGCAGCTCAGTCCCCTCCCGCACAGTTGGTCGTGCAATTCACGCATCCGGAACGCCGCCTGCTTCACCTCGATGAACACTGTAGAAGTCGTGGGCAGAAACGTTTTCACGTCTCCCAGATCGACGCTGAAGGGAATCACCCGACTACAAGCTTCTTCGAGGAATTCCAGCGCGGCCGTTTCGCTTCCCGTCAACTCCCGCGGAGGAAGAATCGAGAGATGGGCCGCCATGTGAGCGGTAGGAGGGTGGAGTTCCCGGCGTAGCTGTTCCACGAACTCGCCAACCGGATTGCGGATGTACGTTACCAACGCGTAGCGTGAACTGGGCATGTCTTCCGAAACCAAAATTATATCCCGAGCGCGGCATGACAGGCCAAGCATCTTTTGAGAGTGTCGCGGATGTCATTAGCATCGCGTCATTTATAATCGAATCTCATATAATCAAACGTAGTCGAAACGACAGTCGGGGCGTAGCGCAGCCTGGTAGCGCACCTGCCTTGGGCGCAGGGGGTCCGCGGTTCAAATCCGCGCGCCCCGACCAATTTAAATCATCCCCTCATTTCAGCACCCGAGTGGGCGTAGTATGTCTGGAAAATGAATAGTTCTTGGCGCTGGGTCCGCATCGGGTTTTGGGCCTGCATTGTAATTTCCGTCGTCGTGGTACTTCGGCGCGCGGTTGCACTTGCGCACCCCTCGCAATCGGGACCACCGATGTTGGCCGCGCTCGATGCCGCATTTGCGTCGCATGCAACTCTCACGTTGGTGCATATTATTCCGGCCTTGGCTTTTGTCGTTCTGGCTCCGTTTCTCTACCTTCGACGGTTCGCCGGTACGGCGTGGCCCAGACGCCTTCTCTTTCCCCTCGGGGTGGTAGTGGGTGTTACTGCTTACGCGATGAGCAGCCATTCCGTCGGTGGTTGGGTGGAACGTTCTGCGGTTCTATTGTTCAATAGTCTCTTTCTATTCTCGCTATTTTGGGCATGGCACCTGCGTCGCGATCCTATCCTGAACTTGCGATGGATGACACGGGCAATTGCAGTCCTTCTCGGCATCGCAACGACCCGCCCGGTGATGGGAGTATTCTTCGCCACCCGCAATGTCACTCACCTTGCACCGGAGCAGTTCTTTGGTATCGCGTTCTGGATTGGTTTCTCGATCAATGTACTGATCGTCGAGCTTTGGCTTCGATCACGCGAAGGTCAATCTCAAATCGAAAAGATGGCGATGCGTTAGTTGTCATCATCGGGACCCGGCGCGTGAACGGGTGACCAATTGCTATTTTTACCCGCGATTAATCGGTTGTGAGCTTCGTCAAAACGGGGCAGAGCCCCGTCACCACACAACCGTTACCAGACAGGCGCATGGGAAGCACCAGGTTACTTGACGGCCCCAGACGGCTTCAGAACCACGGTATTTCGCTCGTCGGTAGAGATCATTCGGTAGAACTTCTTCAGCTCGTCCATTTTGCTGAGCGGAACACTCAGCTCCTTGATTTCCATGGCACGCGTATAGCGCAAGGTTTGCCCGCTCGCTTCCGTCTTGCTGTGATAGCTGCCAAAGCTGTACTCCACATCCATCGGAGTCGGCAACTCGTCCACTTCGTAGCCCGCGGGCAGCGCGATATCGAAACTGTCGGTGTCGCGCGACGGTCCTTCGAATTCGATGGGAAACTTTCTCGGCTCCTTTGTCTCCAGCACACTCCATGACTTGCTTCCCAGCACGCGCGGCCGCACCAGCAGCAGGTTCCCCGCACTTTTGGCGTAGTTGTCGGACTGGAACGTGTAGTTGAAACCGAAAGGCTGGTCCGTGTGATCGAGGTTGGTCAGACTGGCTCGCGTGATTTGAAAGCTGGGAAGCGATCCCGCCAGCAGGCTTTCGATCGGCTTGATCCGGTCAGCGTTGTTGGTTACCGAACGCAATCGCATCCTTTCTAACCAAGCTTGATCTCCCAGCCGCACTTCCTTGACATCGCCCTTCAACGTTCCGTTGGTGTCGAGGATCAGCTTACCTACGCGCTGGATGCTGTTCATGGCCGACGGTTGTTGCGGCAACTCAACCAGATCGCCGCCTTCCGGTGTCACCAACAAGCCATAATTCGCTTGCAGGTATCCTCCTATCTGACCAAAAGGCGTCACCTCGTTCGTGGGGTCGAAGAACAGAATCCTTCCCAGCCTGGGATGCTGCAGCACCGCGATGAGAGAGGGATCCTTCACATCATCTGTCAACTTGATAGCCAGAATCGCGTGTTCAAACTCCCTGCGAGGGGGCGTCGCACTTGTGACCCCGCCCCGCCGCATGTTGATCAGCACGAGGTAGGAGTCCACACCGATCTCGCGCAGCATGGTGTGCATTAGCGTCGCTTTGTCTTTGCAATCACCATAGCGATGCGAGAAAACGTCAGGAGCAGCGTGCGGTTGCCAGCCACCGATACCCAGCTTGATCTCAACATAGCGAATATCGTGTTGCATAAATCCAGCGATGGCCTGGATCTTCGGTAGCAGGGCAGTTTTCCCCGCAGTTAAGCTGGTCGTCTCTTGTTTCATCGGTTCGGACGCTTGCATCTGTCCGCTAATCAGCTTTTCGTACCAACGCCCCATATCTTCCCAGTTTGCCAACTCGTTCTTGCGCGACGTTCCGCCCGCAGGGAAAAATGATACGACCATCTGCCCTGCCAAACCCTCCCATGGCGGCATATCCGGCTCATGTCGAATCTCTTTCACGTCTCTCACTGCCCATTGCAATACATTGCCGCTTCCCTCGTCTGGCTTCACCTCCGGATGGGAAAGCCATGAGGCCTTAAAAACCCATCCGACGGGAAGTTGCAGCGAAAAATGACTCTCCCGCACCGGATCCGTTTCCTGGAAACGCCAGATGTCCTGCAAAAAGAAAGGTTGCTCCTCCACTTCGTATTCATAACCAATGATGTTGCCCGGATCGGGAGCCGGAATTCGTATCATTCTGTACTTTACGTCCGAGAACACTTCATATCCCGCTACCGCCGAGGTGTCGATAGCGTCCTTCTCCTTCACCTCGTAGTCCTTGCCTTGCGCCGGGATGCACCAGCCACGCAGATTGGTAATTTTTCGGCCTGGGTTGAAATACACTCCTACGGTGCCGCGCTCTCGCCCTTCGGGCCGCAGGATCTTGTAAGCCTCGCGTACCCGCGTCTTGATTTTGTCGACTGACAGAACGGTCACGTTCGTTTCGGAATAGAGCAAAACGGCATTGGTCTTCTCGTCGTAAGAGGGCAACATGACTCCGACCAAAGCGTGCATCCATTGCGGAGCATCCCCGCTAGCCGCAGCTCGTGGCACGCTGCTTACCACGCTGACCGCAACCCAGAACAGAAACAGCAGTGCCCGCCGGTCAATTACTCGCATGGATTTCTCCTGGCTGCAACACGACCTGCATCCCATCTCCGCTCCTCACCGCCTGAAAGAAGTTTCGCAATGCGCCGTAGTACTTCTGGTCCATCAACAAAAAATCGATGGTTAGCTTTCTGGTCAGCCGCTGTCCCTCTGGACTCTTGTCAACCTTCAAACCGTAAACAACCACTTTTCCATTCTGATCCTGCGCCGCCGGCACGCTGCTCACCTGCCATCCCGGGGGAAGCTCGATGTTCATGTCATCGGCTTTCTCATACGGATATTCGAAGTAGATGGGCTGTACCCGGTTAGCGTGCTCAAAGATTCCTTTCTCCGCGGTGGTAAAGATCGCGGCAGGAAGCACGACACGTTTGCCGGCGTTCGAGGCATAACCGGGAATCTTGAGATGAAATTCCGCAACCAGGGGTGTTTCCGAACTGGTCCAGTCCGGTTTGTTGGTGAGTTCCGCCTCCGCAGCCATCGCAATTTGGGACGTCACCCGTTCCTCCAGGGACTTCTTGCGCGCCACGTCGTCCGCGTTTCGCTCTTCCATCCGGTGGTACATGGCTTCCAGCCCGATGTAGGTAACGGTAAGCGTTCCTTCAAGATCGCCCGTGTCAGAGAGCTTCAGTTTTCCCACTCGTTCAATCCGCGACTCGGTGGCTTGCGGGAGGGTGGTCTGAATCCAGCTTCCGCCGTCCTTATCCAGCCGCAACCCCGCGACGCCCGTTTCATACCAGGTCAGCAGACCGAACGGCGTGAAGGCTGCTCCGGGATCCAAATAGATATCCTTTCCATTCAGCCTGACCAGCACGACATTGGCGTTCAATTTCGAGCTTTGCATCGTAACCGGACTGAAAAAATACGCGCTGCGGCTCGATACCCAGCAGCCGTAGGCTTCAAAACCGGCAGCTCGCGCCAGACCAAGGAACAACCAGGTCAGGTGGAAACCGTCGCCGTACCCTCGTTTCCAAATCTCTTCAACGTTCTCTGCCGGCTTTTCTTTTTCGCGCTTTTCTTCCTGGGCGGTTTTCCAAAGCTCGAACGATGTGTTCCGGATCTGCTGCACCCGGTCATAGATCTTTCGCAGTTTCACGTCCTGCGAGTCGTTCGGAGAGACAATTTGCGCCACCGCCTGCTCCATGGCCTTCCGCTTTCCAATGAAGCTTTCCAATTGCCCGTTCCGCTGCTTACCGTATTTCTTCCAGAAACTGTCCTGGTCTTTTTCGGCCAGGCCTTCCTCGTAGATAAAATCCACCCGCGACCGCAATTCGTTGGGAGGAGGCATGTAGTCTTCCGTCTGGAAGGCCGGGATGTCGTGCGCTTCCATCCGTACAATGTGGTCGGGCCCCTCTTTGGGAGCGGCGTCAGCAGGCAGGCGATGCCAACTCCAGCGCAGCGAATACGGCACGTAGGTTCCCTTGTAAGGCTTCAGCGAAAATTGCGCTTTCTTGGTGAACAGGTCGTCGCTCAGAATCCAGTGCGAGTCGAAGATCATGTATTCACCCAAATCCACGGTGAAGGAGTATTCGATGATGCTCCCCACCTGGACGTCTGGCAGAGTGAAAGTCTTCGCCAGATATTTGATTCCCTTCCCCTTCACCAGATATTTTTCGAACACTTGACCGCCGAAGTCCGCGATTGACCCGTCCGGCCTGATCGTCCGCGCCCTCACGCCGACAACGTTCTGGCTTCCCTTCAAAAACGGAATCTCGACGTCGGCATGCTTCCGGCCTTCTTCGGTCAGGATCTTGATCCGAATGTAGTTGTCTTCATGGGAAGTGCGGCCATTGTCATCCCGGTCCACCTGCCGGTACAAAATGATGGCGGGCGCTCCCGGCGCCAGCGGCTCGCTTTTCATCTTGATCTCATCGGGCGAAACCGGCTGGAAGCCGACACCCGCCCTCGCCGTTCGCGGCGCTAACATACAGATCGCAAGCCCTGCCACCGCCCACTTGCCTAAACGGAACATAGTTATATCCCTCGAGGTGAATGCGCCTCCAACAGAAGCGCCGAAAAGCAAGATTCGCTGCAGGGGGGGGAACCACGAGATCCAGGGGGACGAATAACTCTCTCCGCGGCGTCAGCAATTCCGCCTCCTCCGAATTCCGCGCCCCCTCGAGCTAGAATCCGGCTACCGTAAACGCCTGAGTATAGCCTGAAGTCACCGTTCGTCAAGGTCGAAAACACCCCTGCCTTGCGGACAGAGGAGACGCTGGCTGCGTGCCGTGGGTGGCGGCTTGACAAAATGTTTACATTCGAGGGGTTGCTCCGGTGGCAGAATGGCTGGTCACCAAGCGGGGTGCGGCATTTCGGGTCCGGACAAGCGGGAAAGATCGGCGGGAATCGCTTGACAATCTGATTCCGTGGTAGCAGGATTCCCGGCATCGCACCCACCAAGTTTTCCAGGAGGAATTAAGATGATCGTCCCAGCGGTACGCATTTTCCTTCTCTCAGCCTTGCTGGCGCTTCCTCTAGCGGCGGCAAATGATGCAACGACAAACAGCGAGTCACCCAATGTTCCCAAGCAGCACAACGAAGCAACGGTAGCCCAACTCCAGGCGGAGATGGCGTCCGGCAAACTCACATCAGCGGAACTGACCAGGGAATACATCGCGCGCATTGTTGCGCTCGACCAGAGCGGCCCGGGGGTCAACTCGGTGATCGAGTTGAATCCCGAAGCGCTCGATATGGCGCGACACGCCGACCGGCTGCGCAAACACGGCATCGTGCTCGGACCTTTGCACGGAATCCCGGTGCTGCTCAAGGACAACGTCGACACCGGCGACATGATGCAGACGACGGCAGGCTCGTTCGCGCTGGTCGGAAAGCCTGCGCTTACCGACTCCACCGTTGCCGCCAACCTGCGCGCGGGCGGCGCGGTCATCCTCGGAAAGACGAACCTGTCGGAGTGGGCCAACTTCCGCTCCTTTGAATCCGTCAGCGGATGGTCGGGCCGCGGCGGGCAGACGAATAATCCGTATGGCATCAATCGCAATCCCTGCGGCTCCAGTGCCGGGTCGGGCGCGGCGGTGTCGTCGAACTTCGCCGCGGTGTCGTTTGGGACGGAGACCGATGGCAGCATTGTGTGTCCGGCCAACGCGAACGGAGTGGTCGGGCTCAAGCCGACCGTCGGCCTCACCAGCCGTGCCGGCATCGTGCCGATCTCCCACATCCAGGACACTTTCGGACCGCACGGGCGCACGGTAGCTGACGCAGCAGTGGCTTTGGGAGTGGTACAGAGCCGAACCTTCGACGGCCGCGATCCTGCGACCGGCGGCGTTCCCCTGGGATGGCAGGGCCGGTTCACGCGTCCCGCGAATATCCCCACGGACTACACTCAGTTCCTTGATCCTAACGGCCTCAAGGGCGCAAGATTGGGCCTGACACGGATCGGTTTGTCTGGCTTTGATCCATTCGTCCCAACGCCGCAGCCAGTGGTGAACGCGTTCGAGGCTGCCTTCCAGGCGCTCACCGATGCGGGCGCGACTGTCATTGACCTGGATGCCGCGGGCTTCACATTTCCCAACGGCGGCTCGGGGCCTGGTGAATTCCTGATCTTGTGCTTCGATTTCAGGAATGATGTCCAAGCTTACTTCCACACGCGCGTCGGAGTTCCCATGGCGGGCAAAACTTTGAACGACGCCATCGCGTTCAACAACGCCCATGCGAACGCCGAGATGCCATTCTTTAATCAGGACATCTGGGACCTGATTGCCACAATGCCAACCGGGCCGGACGATCCGCAGCCGGTTTTCGGCGGCATGACTTACAACCAGGCTCTTGCCGCTGACAAGGATTTTGGGGTGAACGGCATCGACGCCGCGTTGAGCCAGTTCAATCTCGACGCCGTAGTTACCGCTACCGACAACCCGGCGTGGTCCACCGACTTGATCTTTGGAGACCACTTTATTTTTGGTTCCTCGGGCCTGGCAGCGCCGGAAGGTTATCCGATCGTGCAAGTGCCGGCAGCCATGGTGTTCGGAGCGCCCATGGGAATCAGCTTCTTCGGGACGGCGTTCAGCGAGCCTACGCTCATCAAGCTCGCCTCCGGATTCGAGGCAGTCACGCAAGTGCGCGCGCACAACCTGCCTACATTTGCGAAAACGGTGCCGTTCAACCATATCTCCGGAACGACGTTGAAGCCGCC
>DATFVD010000165.1:0-7875 GCA_035260505.1 Terriglobales bacterium | reverse complement strand
CTTTCGGGTGCCCTACCTCAAAAATACGCTGACGCTGCTGTTCCTGAATTTTTTCGGAATGTTTGGCTGGTGGGGGCTGTTTACCTGGCTTCCACCCTACTTGTCGCTTCCGGTCGAACAGGGCGGGCGCGGCTTCGGCGTCATGGGAACTACGGCGCTCCTGGTTGTCCTCAATCTGTTCGGTATGTTTCCCGGATATCTCAGCTTTGGATGGGTTGCCGATCATCTGGGCCGTCGGCGTTCGTTCATGCTGTACACCTTAATGGCGGCCTTGCTGGTGCCGCTGTACGCCACGGCCAGGTCGCCTGGAGTGGTGCTCGTGCTGGGAACGGTTGTCGCGTTCTTTGGGACAGGAATGTTCTCTGGTTCGGGAATCATTGCCAGCGAAATTTTCCCGACCCGGTTGCGGGCGCGTGCACTGGGCTTCACCTACAACGGCGCGCGGACGCTTAGTTCTATTTCTCCGTACGTAATCGGGCGCGTGGGCCAGACGAGAGGACTGAGTTGGGCCTTCTATTTGTGCGGGGCTGGTTTCGCTTTAGCGTGCTTGATGGCAACGCAGTTGCCAGAGACGAAGGGCAAGAAGCTGGAATGAGCTTAAGTCGTCGGTCGATAGTCGCTGGTCGTTGGGCCGACCAGACTTCGCGAACGACCAGCGACTATCGACCAACGACTCCCTACTCAATCGGCTCGACGACCAACCCCTCCCGCGTCGCCCGTTCCGGCAACTGAATCACCACAATCGCTACCAGCACCAGAACGATTCCAACCGTTTGCATCGGCCGCAGTAACTCGCCCAATACAAGCGCCGCGATCAGGATACTGAACACCGGCTCCAGGCAACTGGCTACAATGGCGCGAGTGGGCTCCAAGTGCTGCAGCCCGGCGAAGTAGCAGGAAAATGGTGCGAGCACGGACAGCAACGAAAAGACCAGCATGAATCCCCACGGCCGCCAGCCATAGTGAGCGGCAACAATTTTCCACGGAGGATTCACGAACGTCCAGAATGTTGACGCAGCCACCAGCACCCACAGCAGGACTTTCCAGCGGTCGTAACGCGCCAGCACACTGTGTCCGCCGACGTTATAGAACGCGAAGGAAAATGCAGCCAGCAGCGCAGCCGTGACGCCGACCACGTCCATGCGGAAACCGCCTGAACCGACAAAGCCGACCGCCAACGTGCACCCCACGACGGCTAGTCCCACCGCCGCGATTCTCCGCAGCGACGGCCGCTGCGCTCCGCATGCCACCGTATAGAGCAGCACCCAAACGGGCGCCGTGTATTGCAGGATGATGGCGGTCGCTACGTTCGTCCGTTGAATCGCGAGGTAGTAGAGATAGTTCGATGCCGCAACTCCCAGAATTCCAAGAAGGAAGAACCGCACCAGGTCGCCCCGGGGAACGCGCAGCGCGGACGCTCCTCTGCGCGCCAGCAGAACCGGCAACAGCACGGCCAGCGACAGGGTGGCACGGCTCTGCGACAGGAGCAGCGGATCGATCTTTTTTAGTGAGGTTCCTAGCGACGCCCCGCCCGGCAGCAGATGCCCGGTGAATGCCGCGCGACCGAGGGTCGCCGAAATTCCCCACAATAGGGTTGCACTCCCGATATAGAAGTAACCGCGCAGCGGATGAGGGCGAGCCGTCACGAAACGTGCTCAATGGTGTAGGTAATTTTCGCAGCCTTCTCCAGCATGGCGGAAACTGAACAGTACTTTTCTTTCGAGAGCCGCACCGCGTCTTCCATCGCTTTCCGCGAGACCTGTCCGCGAACGAGATAGGTCAAATGAATCGACGTATAGACGGCGGGATAGCCATCCGCTCTCTCGCCCGCTGCCCGCACTTCGAGGCCGCTGAACGGCTCGCGTTTCTTGCGGAGAATTCCCACCACGTCCGATGCTGTGCATCCGCATAAAGCGAGCAGCACTAACTCCATTGGGCTGTTGGCGGTCTTCTCGGATCCGGCGTCGATCACGATCGAGTGTCGTGAAGATGCCGACCCCACGAATCGGTCTTTGTCCGTCCAGTTCAGTGAAGCTTCAATCATTGCGCCTCTCGTTCTTAACAATCGTCTGACAAACAATAGAGCGACGGGCATCTCGCCCGTCCTGCAGTATCGTGGCCGGACGGCGACGCCGGCTCTCCGCTATCTGGGCTAGCGCCGGTTGTCCGTCACCGGTTCGGGATGAATCAGGACGCGGAACAACTCCGGCGCGTCGTGTTTGAAGCGAATCTCGAGCGCGGTCTGAACGTCGTGCACTCGCGAGAGCGGCATATCGTCGGGCAGCGTACAGTGACAGGAAGCATAAAGCCGCGCGCGTACCTTCTTGAACTGGAATTCGTGCACGTCCATCACCTCGGGAAACTCCTTCACGATATCCTTGAGCCGCTGTTCCAATTCCGGTTCGCGAACGATCTCCTCACCCGTTTCAATCGTGGCCGGCTCACTTTCGATATGCGTCAGGATGGTCGCAATTTCCGGGATCTCGGCGCGCATTTCCGTTTCCAGGCGGGTAACTTCATCGTGCGCCTGCTTCATGCTGAGTTGCTCGTCGAGCTCGAGATGCTGTTCCACATGCAACTGCCCGTTCAGGTCCTGCACGCTGACGTCGTGCACATTGAAGTTGTGGCGAGTAGCTACGGCGCGGACGCGATCAAAAATATTTTCGGTTCGCCGGGCCCGCGGAACCGGGTGCACCATCACGTCAGCGTCGGGAAGAACCTCGCGCACCCGTGAGGTCACTGCATCGGACACCTGCTCCGAGCGCTGGAAAGTGAAATTGCGTTCCAGTCCCACCGAAACGTCCGCGAAATAGCGGTTGCCGGCTTTTCGAAACCGGACTCGCTCCACTTCCAGCACGCCATCGACGGTTCCGATCCGGTCGAGGATCTGACTGCGAACGCCGGCCGGTGCCGCGTCGAGCAGCGCATCAACCGTTCTGCGAGCCAAACGCCAACTCACGGAAACCACCACGCCCGCCACAAATAGCGCGGCAATCGGATCGGCCTGCCGCAGCCACGCCACGTGATAGCTGCGACCCGCCCAAACCAGCGCGAGGCCGACAATCACTACGCCGCTCGACCAGATGTCCGTTGAAAAATGGAGCGCGTCAGCCTCGAGCGCCTGACTGTCATATTTCGTCGCAATCCGTCCGAGTGCGCGGGAGCGCCAGGCGTCCACTGCAATCGACAACAACATGACGAGAAATGCAGCTATGCTCGGCTCGATTTCCACGCTGTGAAAGAACAGCCGCTTGATCGATTCATACACAATCCAGACGCATGTCAACAACAGCAGACCGGTTTCGATGAAGGCCGAAAAGTTCTCGAACTTGCCGTGTCCGTACTGGTGATCGGCATCGGCAGGCTTGTCCGAAACCCGAACCGAAAAAAACGTCACCAGGGCAGCGATCAGATCCAATCCTGAGTGCGCGGCCTCCGACAAAATTCCCAGCGAACCGGTCGCGACCCCCACAACCATTTTCAAACTGGTGATCACAAGCGCTGCCAGTACCGAGTTACCGGCAACGGCTCGCTTTTCGCGGCGCATCGACTCGGGACCGAAGGTCGCCTGTATTTCTGGCATAAAGGTCATTATCGCTTCGGATTCGCCTGCCGCCAACCCCTTGCCCGCATTTGCCCGGTCTCCGGCGGGACATGCTACGATGACATTCGTCGCAATTTCTCCCCTGGAGGATCCTGATTCATGCGTTTCCAGTGCCTCGTGTGTCTCCTGCTCGCCGGCTTGGCCTACGGACAAACTGCACCGCCAGCTACGCCTCCCGCCGCTCCACCTCCCGCCGCCGGGACGAAGACGGAACAGGGCGCTCCCGCTGCGACCGATAAGGCACCGGAAATAAAAGTTGGGCCCGACGAAGGCGTAATCACGCTGAAGGGTTTCTGCGCCGATGCCAGCCAACAGGGCGATGCCTGCAAGACTGTGATCACTCGCGCGCAATTTGAGAAACTCGCCGAGACGCTGCAGCCTGGAATGTCGCCGGCCATTCGCCGTCAGCTTGCAACGGCCTACTCGCGCATGTTGAGGATGTCCGCTGCGGCAGAAAAACGCGGCCTCGAGAAAACGCCCAAGTTCGACGAAATGCTTTACTTTGCGCGCATGCAAATTCTTTCCCAGGAACTGAGCCGCGCACTGCAGGAAGATTCCGGTAAGGTTACCGACGGCGATATCGGCGATTACTACAAGAAGAACGAGCCGTCTTACGAGCAAGCCGGCCTGGCGCGGATTTTTGTTCCCCGCGCAAAGCAAATCGTGAACCCAGTCGTGAAGCCGAAGGTTGGTGCTAAGGCGGGCGCGAAGGCCAGTGCGGCGGCCAGTACGAATCAACCTCCGACCGAGGCGCAAAAAAAAGCTTCTGAAGAAGCGATGACGAAACTCGCCGCCACTCTGCGCGCCCGCGCCGCTAAGGGTGAAGATCCCGACAAATTGCAAAAAGAGGCGTATGCCGCCGCGGGACTCCCGGGAAGTGCTCCGAGCACCAAGATGGAGAAAGTGCGCCGCACCACACTGCCTGCAAACCATCAGGCGGTCATGGATTTGAAGCCCGGCGAAGTGTCCGAACTGATCTCCGACCCCAATAGCGGCCACTACATCTACAAGCTGATCAGCAAAGAGACCTTAGCTGTGGAAACCGTAAAGCAGGAGATCCGCAACACAATTTCGAGCCAGCGCTATCGCGATAGCATGCAAACTTTCCAGGGCAATGTTGATTTGAACGATGCCTACTTTGGCCCCACCCGAAATCCCGCCATGCCGCCGCCTCCTAAGGGAGCAAAGCCGCCTGCCCAACAGGCCGAAGACCCAGACTAAGAAGACCGCGACTAGATGGACACGGCAAAACCAACGATCATCGTCACCGGCGTTTCGGGCAATCTGGGCCAGCGGCTCCTGCCGCAGCTCTCGGATTACACGGTGGTGGGCATCGATGTCACGCCCCCAACTCATTCTCCGGTTGATCGTTTTGTAGCGCTCGACCTGGGAAGAGAAGAATCCACTCGCGAGTTGTTGCTGCTGCTGCGCGAGTTACAGCCTGTGTCAGTAGTGCATCTGGCGTTTGTGATCGATCCGCAACGCTCTGGGGTTCTGGACGTCGATCGGATGTGGCGGATCAATGTCGCCGGCACTGCCCGGGTGATGGAAGCGATTACCGAAACCAATCGGAATACAGCAACTACCATTCGGCAGTTCATTTTTCCCAGCAGCGTCTCGGCGTATGGCTCGGACCTGCCCGCGCCCGTTGCGGAAGACGCGCCGCTCGGGGCGCACACCTTGCCCTACGCGATCCACAAAAAAGAAAGCGATCTTGTCGTGCAGCAGCGCGCGCCTGCCCTGCGCGGTTGCGGTGTCTTCATTCTGCGTCCCCATATTTTTGCGGGATCCACGGTCGAAAACTACCTGATGGGGGCGTTCCGGGGGACGCCCAACGGGAAAGGGTCGTGGGCCGCCCGCATGCGTCAGTCGGCGAGACGCCTGCCCTGCATGCTGCCGTTCGGCCAGAAGTATCTGGACAACAAGATCCAGTTCGTCCATGTTGACGACATGGCCCGCCTGATCGCGTGGATACTGAGGCGGGAACCGGAAGCGCAGCGGCTGACCATTCTGAACGTTGCGGGACGCGGTGACCCTTTGACCTTCGCGCAGTGTATCGAACTGGCGCACGCCAAATTGCTGCGCGTTCCGGGACAGTGGGGCATGCGCCGCGTTCTGCAGTTTTTGTGGAACTGGAACATCTCGGCGATTCCGCCGGACGCCGTCCCCTACATGACCGGTGAGTACATCATGAACACCGACCGGCTGAAGAAATTTCTTGGCGACGACTACGAGCGGGTGATTGAGAAAACCAATTTCGAGGCGTTCGCAGATTCGTTTCAGCAGAGCAACAATTAGCACGTAAAGACGATTTATTTTGCGTAGTGGTCAGCCCCTAGAAAATGTAGCGAGACATACGGCGCATCACCCACCACCCAACTATCGTGACCGGGAGGTCCGGGTGGAATGTAAAAGAGTGTGCCGGCATGGAGTTCGTGGATGGTCCCGTCCTCCATCGCAGCCGTGGCGCAGCCGGAGAGCACTAGCCCAATATGCTCGACGTTGCAGCGCGATGCTCCTACGCTCGGCCCGACATGAACGGACCACTTCCATCCGGGCTTGTATGTTGCGCGGCCGATGGTCATGCCCCCGATGCGAACCAGTTCGAATTTTCCTTTTTCGAACACTCGCACTTCGTCCGGCTCCTCAAAGCGCTTCAGAACTGTCTCAAGCATCGCCTTAACTCCTTCGCGAGTCGAAGATGGAAACGTCGTGCATCATGCCAGTTCAAATTAGATGCTCTTTCTCAGAATTCCTCGGTGACCGCTGCCTCTCAGGGGTTAAGCACTCCTCACTCCCCGGTACAACCCAGCAATGCCAAAGGTGTACGGTGTCCAGGAAACTTCACGAAATCCGGCCTGATGCAGACGGCCAAGCATTTCATCCGGCGACGGGAAGCGCTCGACTGACGCTGGCAAATACGCGTATGGACCTCGCACTCCCGAGAGCAGCGTGCCAATTGCGGGAAGAACTTTCTTGAAGTAAACGCGGTAGCCGTGTCCGATCAAGCCGCCCGGTTCTCCGAAATCCAGGATGCCGCATTCTCCGCCGGGAGCGAGCACTCGCGCAATTTCACGCAGTCCCGCATCATAATCGGCCAGGTTTCGAAAACCGAATGCCGATGTCACCAGATTGAAATGTCCATCGGGAAAGGGCAGCCGAAGCGCGTCTGCTTCGATCCATTGTGGGGGCCGCAGCGTCGTGCCTCTTCCCTTCGCGGCCGCTCGCTGCAGCATGGCATGAGAAAAATCCGCACCCAGAATCTGCGGAGCTCCGGAGCCAGCGCGCCGGCGTAGAGCAAAAGTCATGTCTCCGGTGCCGCAGCAGAGATCCAGCACGCGAGCATCGGGACGCTTCAGAACGGGGTCAAACTTGCGCGCGGTGCGCCACCACCACAGCCGGTCGATGTTGAACGAAAGGACGTGATTCAGCAGGTCATAGCGTGGCGCAATCGAGGTGAACATCTCCCGGACGGCCGCCGCCGCCGACTCGCGATCGCACGCCCCCGCGGGCGCCGCGCCTACGATCCGCTGATTCATCTCTTGATTCATATGACTGTTGCCTAGTGGAGAGCCGGGCGAGACGCCCGTCGCTCCATCAAATGTTACGTGTGCTAATTCCGCGCCAGCTTTTTTATCTCCTCTACTGCCGACCTCACGATTGCTTCCGGCACATCGCTCGTAATCTCAACCTTACCGATCTCCCGCGGCAGAATAAAGTGCACCACTCCCTGCCGCGTCTTCTTGTCGGAACGCAACCGCTTCAGGATGTTCGCCGTCTGCCACTTCATCCGTGGCAGCCTGCCAAAACCAAGAATGGAGTTCGTAATGCGTCCCGCTGTGACGCTATCCAGTTTGCTCGTGGAGAGCGCGATGTGCGTCGCGGCGATCATGCCCCAAGCGACTGCTTCGCCGTGGAGTAACTGCGTATAGCGGGTCTCGGCCTCTAGCGCGTGTCCTATCGTGTGGCCGAAGTTGAGCACCTGCCGCAACATGCCTTCGCGTTCGTCGGCACTCACCACCGACGCCTTCAGGCGCACGGAATCGGCAATCACTTTCTCAACCACCACCCGGTCGCGATCCAGAATCTCACGGCGGCGGTCTTCAAAGAGCTTGAACAGTCCCGGATCTCCGATGACGCCGCACTTCAGCGACTCGTATAGCCCGGCGCGATATTCGCGCGAAGGTAGCGTCTCCAGAACGGCGGGGTCGATCAGGACGGCGCGCGGCTGGTGGAAGGTGCCAAGCAGATTTTTGCCCGACACGAGGTTG
>DATFVD010000164.1:0-4955 GCA_035260505.1 Terriglobales bacterium | reverse complement strand
ACATACCCATATCATTGGCGATTCAATCGCGTGATTCAATTGTTGTTTCCGGGCCCAAGCGGCTATGCGGCGATGACGCAGGTGACTGAGAGCGCGACGGTCCACAACCAGATGTGAGGATGCTTGCGACTCGATCGATCTAACTTTCGCCGTAACTCGCAACGCAAGCGTGACGAAGGGATCGTCATCATCCTGGTGGCGGTGGTCATGTTGTTTGTCGTGGGAGCGATGGCCGCCCTGTCGATCGACGTAGTAACGCTCTACACCGCGCGCAGCGAGGCGCAATTGGCTGCCGATGGCGCGGCGCTGGCGGCTGCGCGCGTACTCGCCAACTCGGGAATGACTTCGCGGCCAGCGGATACGACGCTTGCGTCCAATGCCAAAGCTCTAGCTTCCACGGTTGCGATCCAGGTCGCACAGGACAACGAAGTCGGAGGAAGGAATCCGGTTGCGAGTAACGGAGAGGTCATTGTCACCTTCCCGAATGACACGTCGACCAATTTTGGATTTAACCCGCACGTAACCGTACAGGTGCAAAGAACCGATCTGCCAACCTTCTTCGCGCACATCCGGGGGGGCAAGCAGATCACGGTGGCCGCGTGGGCCACTGCGGAGGCCTACAATCCTTCGGGAGCGAGTGCGAGCGCTTTGGGTGGCAAGCGCCCGGTGGCGCCACTTTGTGTGAAACCTTGGTTGCTGCCGAATATCGATCCAAGCAATCCGCCCAATCCCATTTTTGTAACGGCTACCGGTGCCCTTGCCCCCACAACGACTTTGTTGCTGGGATGGACGACTCCCCCCGCGCCCCCTCCAAATCCCCTAAGACTGCAACCCGCTTGCCTCGACTGCACCACGCTACCCGTGCCCACACCCACCACTTTTCAGTATTACCCTGGAGGCACCGCCACAACCTCCACCTTCCCGCCCCCGACGCAGGCGCTGCCTACCTGCAACCCGGCGTTAACCACCGCGTACGAGAAAAGTATTGCCGGCTGTGTCCAGACTCCCATCGCATGCAATGGCACGGCGATTATCGACACTTCTCCCTACCTCACTAGAGATACGGAGACGGCACAGGCAGTCAATTGCCTCACCCATGCCGCGGCCAACCAGGGTGACCAGGTCGACCTGACGGCTGCGGCCGCACCAAGCCCGCCTTTCCAGTTCCTCGTGGGTGACGACAACCCGGTAGCGGTTGTCAATACGTCTCTCGCGGGAAAAGACGCGATGGTGAGCGATTCGCTGGTCACCGTTCCGGTATTTGATAGTGGCAACAACACGCTGCCCCCGCCCAACCCGGTGCAGATCGTGGGTTTCGTGCAGCTCTTTGTGAATGCCGACGGGGATGCTACCCCGACTGCCCCAGGCAATGGCAATACCGGGCATGTGAAGGCCACTGTCATCAACATGGTCGGTTGCGGAACCGCCGCCATCGGAACGCCGATCCTCGGCAACGGAGCGTCTCCGGTGGCGGTCCGGCTGATCTCACCTTAGTTGGAAATTATCTGAACCCTGAGTTGTCTTCAACAGTTCCCGGATCAGAAGTTGCCGGCGTCGCGGCGGGTCAGGATCACGCGCTCGAGCCTTAGTTCATCGCCGACAAAAATGAAGTTGTAGGGTGAGCCGTTCAGTAGCGATCCGAGCACATCGCGCGCCGGGGCCGGACCCAGATCGACCGCGACTTCTTCCTGCTCGGCGCCTGCCGGAATCGCAATCTCGGCCTGCGTCCGGCGTTGCACTTCGAACAACACTTGCGCGAGCGTAGCTCTTTGGGTGCGGATAGTCAGCATCCCGTTGACCAGGGTGACAGTCACGGGAGGCGGTGGCGGCGCACTGTCGGCAGCAGACGAGGCCACCGCCGTATTGGAAACCGCAGCGGCAACTCTCGGGGCCACAACATGCGTGCCTGTGGCATTCGCGCCCGAGAAAAGCGTGCCCGAGGCCAGCGACGCATTCTGGAGTTTCGCGGCGGGCTCACCCGGCACATAAAGAGCCTTGGCTCCACCGGCCGTGTCTGAATTCTGTTTGTTCGAACCCGGGTTTACCGGGCCCAATTTGACGACGACAGTATTTCGCGTGGTCGAAATCTGGTTTGTCAAAATCTTATACGACTGTGGCTCCGCAAGATCAAGCACGATCCGAGTAATCGGAGGGTTGCTGAAAAACAGTCCCGAGCGCACACCCTTCAGGGCGCCCCGATTGACTTTCAGGGCGCGCAACTCGGCGTCCGGAACCGCGCCGGGAAAATCGACGATAATGCGATCGGGACCGGTGATGACCTGGGTGTCGGGAGCTACTGCCGATCCCGAAGTCTGAATTTCCACTTCCATGGCGTCGCCCGTTCCGCGCACCACGACATGCTGGACGCGGGAACTAGTCTGCGCGGGCGCCGGTGCGGAAGGCTGCGCAAATGTAGTCACGTACGACAGCACCGCAAAGGCCAGCAGACCTCCGATATAGGACAAACGAGGCATTGTGGCTCTGAGCAAAGTCTAGCAGTTATGGGACCGGCAATCCGCACCAGAAGTCGTAGCACTAAGGGAAACGGGCTGCTCTAAGTCCCGCTGGCGCGTTTAAAAGGGGGGAGGTTTGCTTCGGGGGATGCGGTCGAAAATGCCAGCCCTGCTCCGCCAGTTTCACGAATATCTCGTGAATCCGCCGTCGAGCAGGGCTGATGCAAACGGGCTCGACACACTCAGGCGTGGTAAACCTGCTCGTTCTGCCGGGCTTCATACCACAATGCCAGCTCGACGCGGTTCCACAGTCCCAGCTTGTCGTAGATCAAGCGTAAATAATTTTTCACCACGTGCTCGGTGGTCCCCAGGGAATCGGCGATCTCCCGGTTCTTGCAACCCTCGGCTACGCGCTGGATGATGAGGTGTTCGCGTTCGCTGGGCCCGCGGCGGTTTGCTGTCTCTCCAAACATAATTGCCTCCGATAAAGTAAAGTCGCGAGCTTAACCCGCTTGATTCCGCCTTTGATTCCGAAGCGCAGGAACAGGCGGTTGAAATGCGCTTTGACGGTTCGCTCGGCGATATTCAAATCGTGAGCGATTTCCGAGTTGTCACAGCCCTGAAGCAGAAGATCTATGATCTGCCGCTCCCGGGGACCCACCTGGTTGAACTTTTCTTCCATAAGGACTGCACCTGGCCGGTATGGCCCCGGTCGCACAAGTGGCAAGGCAATCGGGTCCCCCGGCAGATCTGGATTCGGGTCTTTCCGTCTCATTTTGCATTCACGCGGCCAAACCGGGCCTGGGATGTTAACTAGCTGTAAAAAACCCAGTTGCGCGCTTTTTCCCCTTATAAAATCACGGTTACTACAGTGTTTCCCGGCCAAAACTACAGCCCCTTCCGGCACCAACTATAGGAGTTTCACCCAGTGCCTAGGGTGAATCACTTAGTATAAAATTCCGGCGTACCGGGCTACTAAATAGCATATTTACACAGAAGTACATCCCGGTCGGCCCACCCGCCGCCTCGCATATCGGCCTCCGATATCGTCCCGTATATCGTCCCATATAATGAGCTGTGGACTTCAAGCTGGTAAGCAACTACAAGCCTCAGGGAGACCAGGGACGTGCCATCGACAGCCTCACCCGAGGCGTCTTTGATCGCGATCAGCACCAGGTCCTGCTCGGCGTCACCGGATCGGGCAAGACCTTCACCGCAGCCAAAGTCATCGAGGCTGCCAACCGCCCCGCCCTCGTCATGGCCCACAACAAGACGCTCGCCGCCCAGCTCTACCATGAGTTCAAAAACTTCTTCCCCCACAACGCGGTGGAATACTTCGTCTCCTACTACGACTTTTACCAGCCCGAGGCTTACGTGCCGGCGGCGGATCTTTATATTGAGAAGGAATCCACCATCAACGACGAACTCGACAAGCTGCGACTCTCGGCCACACGGTCGTTGTTTGAGCGCCGCGACTGTTTGATCGTCGCTTCGGTCAGTTGCATCTACGGACTCGGCTCGCCCGAGGCTTATTACGGGATGATGCTGTTCCTGGAAAAGGGGCAGAAGATCAAACGGGGCGACATCACGCGCAAGCTGGTCGACATTCTTTACGAACGCACCGAAGGCGATTTCCGCCGAGGGACTTTCCGTGTGCGCGGCGATGTCATCGAAATCTATCCCACCTACGACGACAATGCGTATCGCATCGAAATGTTTGGTGATGAGGTTGAATCGCTCTCGCAGATCGATCCCTTGTTTGGAACCGTCAAGCAGCGTTATATGCGCCTGCCGATTTATCCGAAGACACACTACGTGATGAAAGAAGAAACTCGCGCCTCCGCCGTAGCTTCGATAAAAACCGAACTAGCCTGGTGGGAAGCGGAGCTCGAAAAGCAAGGACGCCTGGTCGAATCGCAGCGCATCCATCAGCGCGTAATGTACGACCTTGAAATGATCAAGGCCATGGGCTACTGCCACGGCATCGAAAACTATTCGCGCCATTTCACCGGACGCCTTCCCGGCGAGCCGCCGCCGACGCTGCTCGACTATTTCCCGCGCGACTTTCTCATGTTCATCGACGAGTCACACCAGACCGTGCCGCAACTTCACGGCATGTATCACGGCGACCGCTCGCGCAAGCAGACCCTGGTCGAATACGGATTCCGCATGCCCTCGGCGCTCGACAACCGCCCGCTCACCTTCGAGGAGTTCGAGCATCGCACCAACCAGCTCATCTATGTTTCCGCCACCCCCGGACCTTACGAACTGACCAAGTCCGCCGGAGTGGTCGTGGAACAGATCATCCGCCCCACCGGATTGATCGACCCTCCCGTCGAGATCCGCCCCGTTAAAGGACAGATCGACGATCTGCTGCACATGATCCGCGACCGCGTCGCGCGCAACGAGCGCGTGCTGGTGACCACGCTGACCAAGCGCATGTCCGAAGACTTGGCCGAGTATTACAGCGAAGTCGGAGTGAAGTGCCGCTACATGCACTCC
>DATFVD010000163.1:0-4350 GCA_035260505.1 Terriglobales bacterium | reverse complement strand
CTTTTTTCAAGAAGGAATTGCAAGGAACAGGTAATTCATATGGCTCAAAAAAGACGAGAAGAGAGCGAATTTAAAGTAAGCGACAAGCGGCTGTTCACCTCCGACGGAGAACTGAGATCCGATTCCCCGGAAGAGCAAGCCGCGCCTCCAGTCGCGTCGGCTGCCACGGCAACGGCGGTCGCGGAGCCGCCGATTTCGAGGCCGGGTTCGACAATCGCAGACGCCGCGCCCACCCCCACCGCGCCCACCTCCGAATCGGATATCCCCGAACCTCCCACTGCCTCTGAGCAGCAGGCTCAGCACGATGCCTACAAGCAATCGTCGCGTGATCTGGATACGCGAGTGGAACTGAGCGGTCACTCGTCGCAAGAACTGAAAATGAGTTTTGAGCGCTTCATGGCTTCGCTCTATATGACCGCCATGATGCAGCTCGGCCTCATGCACGAACAAAGCGGCCAGCCCGGAGTTGACTTGATCGGCGCACGTCAAACCATCGACACGCTGGGCATGATCGCCGAGAAAACCAAGGGCAATCTCACTCCGAAAGAGCAGGGATTCCTCCAGAACTGCCTCTACGAATTGCGCATGGCCTACGTGGAAGTGACCAACACTCTCGCGCATCCTCCGCAGGCGCCCGGACCAAGCACAGGTACAAACGGCTGATGCATGCGACTCTGACGGTATTAGGCAGCGGCACATCGGTGGGCGTTCCAACGATTGGCTGCGACTGCGCCGTCTGCCGTTCGCCCGACCCGCGCGACCGCCGCACCCGTCCTTCCGTGATGGTCAGCTACCGTGATCCTCACGACAATGCCCGCCACGTCCTGATCGACACCACGCCCGATTTTCGCGAGCAGGCGCTGCGCGAAAAGATCACACAACTCGATGCCGTGCTCTACACTCACACGCACGCCGACCACATCCTCGGAATCGACGATCTGCGCCCGCTGACGTATAAACACATGCCGGGCAAGCTGCCGCTTTATGCCACGCCGCGAGCCGGCGAATTCCTGCGCAACATGTTTCGCTACATCTTTGAGGCCAAATATAAGTTTGGAGGACTGCCGCAGGTCGACCTTCATCCGATCGACGGCCCCGTCGAACTATTCGGAGCGCGCTTCGAGCCGTTGACGGTGATTCACGGCGATACTCCGATTCTTGGTTTCCGTTTCGGATCAGCCGCCTACCTGACCGATCACAGCGAGGTTCCGGCGGAAACACTGGAAAAGCTGCGAGGCCTCGACATCCTGTTCCTCGACGCGCTGCGCTACAAGCCGCATCCCACGCATTCGACCGTTGAGCAGTCGTTGAAGATCGTGGAAGAGGTAAGGCCGAAGCGCGCATTCTTCACGCATATCTGCCACGACCTGCCGCACGAGGCAACCGACGCCGCGTTGCCGGAGGGCGTGCGTCTGGCGTATGACGGAATGAAGCTGGAGTTTGAGATTTAGAGATGCAAGTAGTCGTTGGTCGATGGTCGTTGGTCGTTGGTCGTTAGCGAGCAATCTCCCGCAGATTCGAGGCACGAACGCCAACGACTAGCGACCAACGACCATCGACTACTCGGCGGTGAATAGCTCTCCAATGTTGACCTTCCACCAACTCGACGACGTCCCCCGCGACTTCGGTCCCGCGATCCTCAGCGTCGGCAACTTTGACGGTGTGCACCGCGCTCACCGCCACGTGATCGACGAGATCGTGCGGCGAGCGAACGCCGAGAATGCGCACTCGATGGTGGTCAGCTTCGAGCCACACCCCGCCCGCATCCTGCATCCCGATTACAACCTCAAACTGCTGACCCCGCTTCCGGAAAAACTGCGCCTGCTGGACGCCACTGGTGTCGACACAGTTCTGCTGCTCCCCTTCACGCGTGATCTTTCGCTGATGACGCCGCATCAGTTTGCGCATGAAATTCTGAAGAATCGCCTGCATGCCCGCGAAGTTCACGAAGGCTACAACTTCCGCTTCGGGCACAAAGCCGCGGGAAACATTCACGTGCTGCGAGATCTGGGACGAGAGATGGGATTTGAGGTCCACGATTATCCCGAGATGCGGCTGCGCGGGGAACCGGTGTCGAGCAGCCACATCCGAAAGCTGCTTTCCGACGGCCGGGTGAGCAGGGCGCGACATTTGCTGGCGCGTCCGTTCAGCATTCTTTCTACTGCCGGACGGGGACGCGGATATGGCGCGAAATATACCGTCCCGACCATCAATCTGGCGCACTATGAGGAACTCGTGCCCAAGGACGGCGTCTATGTGACCCGCACGTGCGTAGGCGACGAATGCTTTGACTCGGTCACCAACGTCGGCAACCGTCCGACTTTTGGGAGCGATTCGTTTGCCATCGAGTCCCACCTGCTGAATTTTCATCCCCTTGAACTTTCGGCGGAAACCGAAGTTGAGATTTACTTCCTCGATCGGCTGCGCGACGAGATCAAGTTTCCGTCGGTCGAGGCGTTGAAAGAGCAGATCGGGCGGGATGTGCGGAAGGCACGGACGTATTTGCGACGGTTGGGGCGGGTAGGGGTTCGGTCTTGATGAATCGAACCTATCTAACCATCCCCTAAATGGTCTGTGGAGTGGTCGCTCGTGAAATGGCGGTTTACAGCACCTGACCGACACGAGTAAACTTCCTTTCCGAGAAGGAGTATGCAAAGCATTACACGCCGCACGCTCAACGTATTTCCTCTTCTACTTTTGGTCACGATTGCCGTCGCACAGTCAGACCGCACTGTCCAGCGCGCTCCCGAATCAGCTCGTAATACTGCGCAAGATCTGACAGCCGAGCAACGGGCGAAAAGTGAACAGCTTGCCAGGCTTCAAAAACACTTTGGGAAGGATATGAGCACTCCGGGTGTGGAATTATCCCTGAAGGAAGTTGCCCGATCGAACGCTGGAGACCGCACGCTGGTGAAGTATGATCTATACGCAGTGGGATTCCCGCCCAAGACCAGCTTCACGCTCTACCAAGTTCAGTTAGACGGATCGGTCGTTAAGACTCTCGAAGGGGTGACCCTCACCGACCAAGGCCAAGCCATCTGTGGAGGCACAGCAAATATGTGCCAAAACCAAGGCCCTGATGACCCAGTGGAGTTGGTTGTATACGCTGGCAAGGGAGAACCAAAACGGTTCGGATTGGTTTCTGACGATGAATCACACGCGAAGGGATTAGTAAGTGTAGTCCCTTTCCCCAATGCGGCATCCGACAAAGGTTGCAGATTAGAATCCATTATCGGAAGTCCTAACGGAGAGGTGACCTATCTTCAGGGTAGTGGATTTGAGCCAAACGCTGAGTTAACCATCGATGGCGAAAGCTATGGTGAAAAGCATCATGACATAGGCAAAGCTCAGTCGGACGGATCATACTTTTCGACGCTGATGCCTTATGTGGTTGGGAAGAGATCTGGCAAAACCACCTGTGAAGTGAAGTCGAAAAACTGCAATCCTAAGCTCACTTTCGAGTGGGGCACATATCGTCTTGAGTGACGTACCGCGGTGGTTACGGCCCCCACCTGTCGAGAACGGTCGGGTGATTGCCCCTTCTTGTTAAATCCTGAACGAATGTCGGTTTACGGTCCGTTCTCTCCTCCCCTGATACAATCCTTCCCCGCATGCCCATCAGCCCGAGGGTTGCTCTACACGCTGACTCTGCTGGCATTGCGGATGGGCAGCGAAAGTTCTAAGGCCAGTCCTGCGCCCCGTGATAGATGCGAGAGATTTCAACAATTCTCTCTTTGACTTGATAGACGGCAATATAGGGAGCAAAGACCAGTTCGCGCCGCCCGATCATGCGTCCAGGACGGCCACGGTGGGGAAACGTCCTCAACTCGGCACAGCCGTTATAGATGGCTTGCACGGTATTACGAGCAGCGCTGGGATTGTCTTTTTCGATGCGCTGAAATATGCGTTCCAGGTCGTCTGCGGCGAGGGTTGACCACCGGACTTCCATCTGCATCAAGGCCGGAACAGCCGGTCGAGCCGTTCTCCGACTTGCTCATGCGTTAGATATTCGCCACGCTGCAAAGCTGCCTCGCCGAGCTTGACGGCTTCAATAAAGCGAGCTTCTTCTGCGAGATAGCGGCTGATCGCTTCCTGCGCAAGCGCATCCGCGTCCCGGCCTCGCTGGGAGGCCAGTTCCGCAAGCTGGTGCTGCTGCTCAGGTGTGAGATGGACTTCCATATGCAAAGTTTAAGTGCCAAGTTTTCACCTGTCAACGAACCATATAACACCATCCTTCCCTGCTACAATCCCTCCCCACATGCCCATCGGCCCGATTCAACTCGTTCGGCAGGCAACGACCGAGCAACGCCGCACCTTGCTGGCAGCCTCTCTCGGCTGGATGCTCGACGC
>DATFVD010000162.1:0-3923 GCA_035260505.1 Terriglobales bacterium | reverse complement strand
CCCCGCCACCGGCGCCAGCGACCGCAGATGCGCCAGATCTCCCCCCTCGTTGCCGATGTGCACGCGCTCATCGGCGCTGCGGCTCAAATAATTCGCGCACGCAATATACAGTTGCCATAGGTTGTCGGCTTTCCATGGCGTCATGGCCTCGGGATTCACGGCTTTGATGTCGGCATAAGTCAGCAGGCACAGCATCTTCAGTCGCTCGGGCGCCCCCACTTTTTCCGCGAACGACTTCACATTCGCTGGATCGAAGACATCACGCCGCATCGCAGCCGACATTTCAAGATGGTTCGCCACCAGAAATCGCACCGTCTCGCGATCCACTGCGTCAAGATCCAGGCGCTCCGCACAACTGTCGGTGAGTTGCAGGCTGCCCTCAACGTGATTCTCGCCCGGCCCTGCCTTGCCGGAATCATGCAACAGCAATGCCAGGTAGAGCAGTTCCGGTTGTTCGAGTTCGCTCTGCAACTCCGCAAAGCGATGGTCCCATTCCGATTTCGACTCTTTCAGGCGATGCAGGTTTTCGATTGCCAGAAACGAGTGCTCATCCACCGTGTAGCGATGGTAAAAATCGCGCACCACGAGCGCCTCGATCCCCTTCAACTCCGGCAGTAGAAGCGCCAGCAGGCGCAGCGCATTCATGGCGCGCAGAGCGTCGGCCGCATGCGGTTGCACCAGAGTTTCCTGCAGATAAAGCCAAAGCTCGGCGCCCCGCGGAGGCGTCGCTGCCAGCGCCGGTAACGCCTGCTCAACTTTATATTCTGTGGTTGTGCTGAGCTTCAGGCCGTGTTCTGCCATGAAATGAAAAAGCCTCAACAGCATTTCCGGATCCCGCAGCCCGGCCGGTTGCTGCAGAAATATCAGTCCATCCACCACCGAAAAATCCGCGCTGGCGACCCGCGACCGCCAACCCTGGAATTGCCGGTACAACGACGACCATGCCGCCGGAATCTCCTCCAGCAATTGCGCGCAGACGCGATGGACTCCGCGCACGTGGCCGAAGTAGACGCGCATCCAGTCCGCTGCGTTCGTGATTTCCGCATCGTTCATATCAAAGCTGGCGCCGATCTTTCTCGCCGCTGCTTCGTCCTGTGCCTCCCAGGTGAGAGCGTTGTCGTGACGCCCGTGCCGGAAGTGCAGAAAGCAACGCACCGACATTTGGAAATCCAACGCCGCGTCCAGCGCCCTCCGCGAAGAAACCGGCAACAGCGTTTGCGTGTCCGGCCACACCTTCAACTTTTCCATCGCGGAAATCAGCGCCAGCCAGTTGGCGACGTTGTAATCGCGCAATCCGCCGGGCCCGTCCTTCACGTTCGGTTCGAGATGAAAGACGGTGTTGCCAAATTTATGATGACGCGCGCGCGTAATTTCGCCCAGGTTATGGATCAGGTTCTGACACTCCCGCCCGACCAGACGCGGCACAACTTTATCGTGCAGCCGTGAGAAAAGATCGCGATTACCCGCCAGATACCGGCAGTCGAGCAGAGAGATGGCAAACTCAACATTGTTCGGATCCAGCCGTTCGCACTCCGCTAGACTTCGCGTGGCTGGACTCAGCTTCAGCCGCAGGTCCCACAACTCCTGCGAAAAACGCCGGATGGGATCTTTGAATTGAGTCTCAGAGCTACTCCCGGAGTACAAAAACAGCAGATCAATATCCGAGTGCGGGAAAAGCCAGCCCCGCCCGAATCCGCCGGTGGCCACCAGCGCAAAATTCTTGGGGCCGCCAGGATCGGCAGTGCTGGAGCCTGGGCTAGCGCCGACGATGATTTCGTTCCAGAGCCGCTGAACAATCGAATCGACCAGCGCCGTGCGCCTTGCCACCGCCGTGCGTCCTTCACCAGTGACGGAAAATTCCTGCTCGATGGCAGCGGATTCCCTTACGTACAGGTCCGATAACTCACTACGGACGGTGGCTACGGTGGTCATTTCGTCGACACCCTCCCTGAACTGTTAAGTTCTGCTCCAGCGTTTATTCCGCTCCGCTCATAAACCAGCAGACAAGGGGATGTCGATCTCCGCCGTTTCGAAACCTGATCAATCTCTTGGCCCGATCAAACAACCGCATCATAACGATAGCCCCTGAGCCGCCGTTTGCGGAAATCAAATCTATTTATGTTCGTCATTGGAAATCCTTATGTGCGCAGATCATACTGTGAGTGGGTGCCGTGAAGGCGTGGTGAATCGTACGGTGAGGGCGGGCGCCTCGCCCGTCCGCCGGGTGGAGACACCCGGCGCTGCACAACTCCGCGAGGGGAAGCCGCCGTCCAATTGACGCCGGGGGGCTTTCTGCGGTTGGATGGAAGCTGCGTGGTACCTACGGCTTCCATTCTCGATGCCGAGTCCCGGCGGTTTAACCGTCAGGACGCGGCATGGCTTGCGATCTGGCTCGTCTTCCTTGCCGGGCTGGCCGCGCTCCCTCCACGACTCGAATGGCACAAGCAGGTCATTCTCCTCGCCATCGGAATTGTGCAGGTGCTGGAGACAAAGATCATCTCCCACTTCCCGAAACGAGGAGTCTTCTACGTCATCCTACTGAAGATTTTGCTGGCAACGGTCCTCATCGATCACACCGGCGAAGTCGGAATCAACAGCAGTTACTATCCTATTTATTATCTTCCGGTCGTCACGGCGGCGCTCTACTGTAGCCCGTGGCTCACGCTGTTTTGGACCCTCCTCGCTTCCGCCGCCTACTGTTCGTATCTCTATCCCGCGATGGAGGAATACGAATTGACTCCCGAGGCTTTCGGCTACCTCGCGCTGCGCATCATGTTTTTCTTTCTCGCTGCCATGGTCGTCAACCGCTTCGCGCAGCAGAGCCAGCAACAAACGCGGTTGTATCGTGAACTCGCCGAACGCCTCGCCGAAACCAATCGCCGCCTCGAACAAGCTCAGGCCGAAGCGCGGCGCTCCGAACGCCTGGCCGCACTGGGCCAGCTCTCCGCTGGACTGGCTCATGAAATTCGCAATCCCCTCGGAGTCATCAAGGGCTCGGCCGAAATGTTGACCCAGAAATTGCAGGCTTCCGACGCGCTTGCCCGCGAGTTAGCCGGATACATTTCTACCGAGGTCAACCGGCTCGGTGCGCTCGTCACCGAGTTTCTGGACTTTGCCCGTCCTCTTCACGCCGAACCGCATCCCGCGGACCTGATCGCCCTGCTCGATCGCGTCCTGCAAATTGTCGCGGATCGTTTTGCTGGCAAACAAACTTCTGGCACACAAGAGACGGGAAAACTGGTTCGCGTCGAGCGCCATTACGCGAGCGGACTGCCACTCGTTCCGCTCGACGAAAGCCTGTGCGAACAAGCCTTCCTCAATCTCGTGCAAAATGCCTACGAAGCCATGCTGGATGAGGATGCAGATCTCGGCGGCACTCTTCGCATCGACGTCCAACGCGCAATTCAGAACGATCGGGAAGGAGTGGAACTTCGTCTGGCTGACACCGGCCCGGGAGTTCCCGCAGAACTGCGCGAGGAGATTTTTAACCCATTTGTGACCACAAAGAAAACCGGCGTGGGACTGGGCCTCTCCATAGTTTCGAAAATCATAGACGGTCATCACGGCTCGATCCACGTCGACAATGCTCCCGAAGGCGGCGCCGTGTTCACCCTGTTCTTTCCATTCGAAGAAACCGGCAAACCGCAGGCAGTGCCGGCCATAACGGCAGGATGAAAATCACGATGAGGACCACGGTGCAAGCAAACGACAAACGACGAACGACCAACGACTAATCATGCCAACCATCCTCATTATCGAAGACGAAGCCAAGATGCGCCGATTGCTCGAACTGAACCTCGGCGACGACGGCTTCAAGACGCTCTCTGCCGGCGACGCCGAAACCGGGTTGAAGCTGCTTGCCTCCGAACCCGTTCACCTTGTCCTCACCGACCTCAAGCTGCCCGGAATGAGCGGGCTCGAAT
>DATFVD010000161.1:0-4584 GCA_035260505.1 Terriglobales bacterium | reverse complement strand
GGGATTCGCGCGGTGAGGCAGAATCAGCGCATCATCAAATGCGATGTTTGCCAATATTGCTCTAAGGGCCGCACCCCACCGTCCACAGCTTCGTGGGAGTGACCGGGCGTTATTGGCTTGAACAGACAGGCTATGAACGTTGCAAGTAGGTGGATGATCGACCACGTCGGCTTGAAGTCGAGAACCTTTTTCTCCGCCATCAGCCATCTCATGGCGGAAATTCAGCTGGCATCGGTTCGTGGAGAATTACACCTTCCATTGGATCGAATTCATTCTTCCAGGGGGCTCGTTCCAACACTCGCGCCGTGTGGGCATAACCCGCGTCCCATCGCATCCGAATGCCTGACGCGCTGAAATCGATGTCCTTGGTGTGACCCTCGTTTTCGAGTCGCGGAGCCAACAGCGTCACGATATGCATGCGGGTAACGCAGCCGTAACCGGCTAAATCGCGCACCTCAGGGGTGGTGCGGACTTGCTCGGGCATATGTCCAACTAGCTCGGTGATGACGTGGCGCAAGCGGTGGACCTGCTGCTGGCGGACAATTTGATTCGCAATCCGGCTCGAATACTGAATGTCCTTTTGCCGATGCAACACATCCCACATGGTTTTCGGTTCCGGACCCATGGGATTCCACACATTGACCCCGAACACGACGGAGTCGCGGCGAGGATAATCGTCGAAGATCGCTTCAGTCGGGGTGTTCGACAGGATACCGCCGTCCCAATAGTACTCACCGTCGATGCGGACCGGAGGAAAAGCCGGCGGGAGAGCCGCGCTCGCCATGACGTGGTTCATAGCAAGTGGCATCTCACGGGTGTCGAAATAGTGCATTTTGCTGGTGCGCACGTTCGCTGCACCGACCGTGAGCCGAGTCGAAGACCGATTGAAGAGAGAGAAATCCACGAGTTCCAACAGCGACGCCTCGAGCGGCGACACTGAATAGAAACCAGCGTGCTCCGTACCCAAAGGGAAATGCGCGCCAAGAAGCGCGAGCGGATTCAGTCTGCACAAGCCGGGGACCCCGTCGGTCAATGTTGTCCAGCCCGAGATTGCTTCGTGGAACTCCGGCCAGAGGAAAGGTGCACCGAGAGTGCGCTTGCGCTGCACGCGGCGCCAGAATTCCTGAAGCCTGGGTAGGCGGTCATCAACGTTGTTGCCAGCGATGATACTGGCATTGATGGCGCCGATTGAGGTGCCGATGATCCAGTCCGGCTCTATATCTGCCTCGTGCAGCGCCTGATAAACACCGCCCTGATAGGCACCGAGCGCCCCGCCACCTTGCAAGACGAGCACAATCTGGCTCGGTCCCGATGGCGCACAAACGGATTGGTCGGCAGCGGTCTCCTGCGCGCCGGCCATTTGGTTTCTGGTAGTCATTTGGCGAATTCCTTTCAAACATGTTGTTGCACGATTGCGAGAATCGTGTCCGTACATGTTTCGATCCGGCGGCTGCTCGGTTAGACGGACGCCAGCACATCTTTGCCCATGAGCAGTCGACCCCCGAATATCGCGTTCGCCAAGATGACGGTCGCCACAGCAAAGGCATGAACGGTCAAGTCGGTTGCGGTCGCATCATAGGGGTGGATGAAATTGAGCAGGGTGGCCGCGGCGGAGGCACAGGCGAGCCCGGCGATCACCAATGTGAGGTTCGGTCGCAGCGGACAGCCCTGTCGCAACATGACGATCAGGAGGGCCGAAAGTGGAACTGAAATGCCGAGAATGAAGGCTAGGCAGGTCTCGGCCTCCCCGAGCGATGCAGGATGGGTTTCGGGCACAAGCCACCAGCGAAGGCAGCCAATTCCGCTGGCTGCGACCCAAAAAACGGCCGCCGGCAGCGGCAGGAGCGCCCAGGCGGGCTTCCGGTCGGGCAGGCTAAGTTGGAAGGCCGCAACGGCCGCGAGCACGGCGGTAACCAAGGAGCCGATGGCGGCGAGCCACATATCTGGTGCTGCCATGAGCCGGCGGCTCATGGCGCCGACGTCAGACACGGTGGCAAGGGCAAGGGCGATGGCGCCGACGATGGTTAGCCAGATCAAGGTGCGCGCACCCGGCGGCGCCAGACGCCGAACTGGCGTGAGATCGGCGCCAAGCGCCTGAATCAGTCGGTCGTACGAATTGGTGACCATGACTTCAGTCCTGTCTGCCTAGTTGAGCGCGCAGTGTCTTCAGGGCGCGATGCAGATTCACCTTGAGTGCCCCTGTCGTGCGTCCGGTTACCGCCGCGGCTTCGGTAAGTGATTGCTCTCGGAGGGCAAGATGTTGAACCGCTTCGCGCTGACTGGCCGGCAATGTGGAAACGGCCGAGTCTAGCCGAACAGTACGTTCCACTTGGTTAGTTGCTTCCTCGGGATCGCGGCCGGGATCAGGATGATTTTCGTAGGCGAACGGCGCATGGGTTTCCCATGCTCCATTGCGGCTTTGGCGACGCAGTCCATCGATAGCGCGCCGCTGCGCGATGGTTCTAAGCCACGCACTGAACGAGCGGTTGGGATCGTATGTCCGGCGCGCCCGATGAACCGTAAGCAGCGTTTCCTGCACCACATCGTCGATGTAATTGGGTGATACGCCTTGCCGGCGCGCCACCGTTTTGATGAAAGGAGTGCAATCGCGCAGTAATGTCTCGTAGACGGTCCGATCCCCCGTCTGGGTCGCGACCATCCAATTCCCCCACCGTCGATCCCTGTTGTCGACGGGGCGGGGTGTTTGCGCATTCACCATCGTTAGGCCAGTCGTTATCGGTGCGGCCAGCACAACCATAGTCGACACGCCTTCCATTTGGCTCCAAGAATCACCGATCCGACAGTAACGTCGGGTTCATAGTAAAGTGAAAAGCCTGCTACGAGTCGTTGAACCAATTGTTACTGTCTTTGTCCCAGCCGCACTCGGATATCCGTTGGTGACGAAGATCGCGACGACGTGGTTCGAGTTCTTTCGACGAGGTAGGCCGGCAGGCATACGTCGATCCTGCGGTACCGGTAGATCGCTCGCGTCGGACATCTTTGGCTCCTCAGTCACGGGACCGATCGAATATGGTAAGCTCGCTCGGAGAGCATCACTTGCATCTCCGATTCTTAATTCGCTCAGGCACGGATTCGGTTACATCAGCCACATAGCAGCCCAGCCATCTTGGCGGGATCGAGGGGTGACCGCGCGGAGGCCTGGGTCGGCTTCCCCCCATCGGTGGGGGTCAAACGGATCAGGAAAAGGTGTTCCCTGCAAAAATTGCCGGGAGCGCTCACCGGTGCGACTGCCCTTGACGCCAGGGCCGACGATATTGAGGTCGTCAGCGGCGACCGAGAAACTGTTTGGCGTTGGTATATCGGTCTAGCGACCTTTCCGAAGACCTGCTTTGCTCGACACGTAGGTCGGCAACAAATTCGCAGGAGTCCCAATGGCCACGATATCACCGGCCATAGCAGGACGTCGTGGATTCGGTGAGATGCGCGCTTGAATCGGCGTGGAAATTGAGCAAGCAAGCGCAGGCGTTGAATGGGGTTGTTTAAAGAATGGCAATCACCATTTGGGGCAAAAGATTCCTTCGGAGGTCACGATTTCCTGAGTCTGGTCATTTGTCTTAACGCCTTCGACCTTCATCGTTCCGTCGAAGACCTCACAGATCATCGTGGCCATCTTTCTAATGAGCTTGGTCATGGCAAAACTTCTCATCTTCCTTTCCGGAAAGATGCTTGTCGCTTCCAGCGCCATCACAGCGAACATGCAGGCCATCGCGTCGATCCATTGATTCGGTTCAAGAGCCGGATCGCGCCGAATTTCCGTGCCGACGAACTTGCGCCATTCTTCGATCGTCGGATGGGCGCGGGCCACGATGCCGGTGGCGTCATTGCCGTCCTTGTGGGACTCAACGATTTCACTCTCGCGGCGCGCGAAATCGGAAAGCGGCGTCATTTCTTCGTCGGTCATACTGATCCCTTCGCGATGGCGACCGCCGTGATGAGCTTCTTCATGTCATTGATCTTTTCCGGATACCTCGGTCGTTTGGCGTCGAAGGCATTAGATCTCGAAGTGTGCCTTCGGCCGACCGGCACATCCGATCTTACGCAGGAGTCTTCGTCCAGCCGCTTGCTCCTGTTACACGATTACCGCGATATGCTTCGTCACCATCGCGTGATCTGCACTTATTGTAGGTAACGGCACTACCGTCCACACGAATTCGTATGTCTTGCCGCTCAGTCCCAATCCTAATCGCGAAGGCGAACCCGAAGGAGCCATGGGTCAAAATGCGAGCCGCCAGCATGGAGTCGGTATATTTCGCGCGGGTTTTCGCGGGCTTCGATTCTATCTTGAGTGCAGATTCGTTGCAGTTTGCGGCTGCGAATCGAGGATATAGAGGTCATTCCGACAGGCGACGCGCATTTCGATCCCGAAGCACGCGCGCATGACTAATAATCCTAGCGCAATCCCAAGCGTCATGGTGAGAAACGCCGGTAGCGCGTGCGGCGAGAGACTCGGGATGCCGTAGAGAACCAGCGCATCGTTCCCGCCAGGCGTGAGGGCCACGCCCAGGCCCATCAGCAGACCGCCGAAGAGGTTGCGCAGCCAGATCCGTCGCGGCCGCCAATCCA
>DATFVD010000160.1:0-3945 GCA_035260505.1 Terriglobales bacterium | reverse complement strand
TATTTGAAAACGGTCCGGGGGGCCGGCTACCGCTTTGAGGTCGGGCGTTGAGAAGCCGGATCTTCGTTAAATTGATGTTTGTGTTTCTGCTGGTGATCGGCGTAACCGCGATCACGCTGCAGTTGACCGTTCACAAGGTCTGGGAACGCACCCTGCGCGAGCAGATTGAGCGCAATCTCAAACAGAAAACTTTGATGTTCGCCTATCGCGTGGAGGCGGACCGGCAGCACTCCCTGGCCGACATTGCCGCTCAGGAAGGCCAGGCGGCTGGAGCGCGCGCTACCGTGATTGATCCTACTGGCAAGGTACTGGCCGATTCCGAGGCCGATCCCAGCACGATGGAGAATCAGCGGCATCGCAAGGAGTTTGCTTCTGCTCTGGCGGGACAACTCGGGGTGGATGAACCCAAGAGTCAGTCTCTGGGCGTTGCCTTTTTGTACGTGGCGGTGCCGGTTTCCGGAGGAGCGGTGCGGCTGGCGTATCCGTTGCCCGAGATGGAAATTACCGATCGTCCGCTGCCGGTAGCCCTGTTCTGGGGATCACTCACGGCTTTTGTTTTCGCGATGATCGTGGCGGCGGTCGCTGCCCAATATGTTGGCCGGCGCCTGCAGCAGATCGTGAATTTTGCGGAGCGCGTGGCCGGTGGGGATCTGACCGCCAGAATCGCGTCCACTTCGGGCGACGAGATCGGGCAAGTGGCGTCAGCTCTGGATAAGACGACGCGCGGTGTGGAAGAAAGTTACGCTCGCGTTCAAAACAGCCAGCGAGAGCTCGAAACTCTTCTCAACAGCATGCAGGATGCTGTGATTGCGGTCGATGTCGATGGGCGCGTGCAATGGGCGAATCGGGGAATGGACCGCCTGCTGCTTCGAGCTCCGCGCCTGAATGCGCCATTGATCGACAGCGTCCGCGACCCGGACTTCCTCGCCGCGATTCAAGAGGCGGCGCGCGACCAGATCGTGACTTCCGCGCGGTCGAACACCATCGCCCCGGGCCGCACCTTCGATGTTACCGCCGCGCCCATGCCTGGAGGCGGGGCCGTCGCCGTGCTCCGCGATCTTACCGAGACCGAGCGCATGGAGAAGAGCCGCCGCGATTTTATCGCCAATGTTTCCCATGAGCTGCGCACTCCGCTGACTTCCATTCAGGGATACACGGAGACGCTGCTCGACAATCCTCTGGAAGACAATCACGTGCGCGACTTTCTGGAAATTATCCGCAAGAACGCCGCCCGGATGTCCCGCCTGACGGAAGACCTACTCACGCTGGCCCGCGTCGAATCGGGCGAGCACAGGTTCGACATTCAGCAGGTCAGCACCGAAGAACTGCTGCAGGATGCTCTGGAAAGCTTTCGGGAAGTGGCGCGGTCTTATGGAGTCGAGCTGGGAGTCGAGCTTGGAGTCGAACTGGCGATTGAGAACTCTGTCCCTGCCGGCAGTGTGAATGCGGATCGTGAAGCCATCCACCAGATTTTTTCAAACTTGATCGAGAACGCGTTAAAGTATGCGGCGTCAGGAAAAAAAATCATTCTTGGAGCGCGCGCGGCTGCGAACGGCGTCGAATTCTACGTTAGGGACTTCGGACCGGGCATCTCATCCGAGCATCTGCACCGTCTTTTCGAGCGTTTCTACCGCGTCGATAAAGCTCGCTCACGGGAATCCGGAGGCACGGGGCTGGGACTCGCCATCGCCAAGCATATTGTTCTGGCCCACGATGGAACGATTCGCGCCGAGAGCGAACTTAACCACGGCTCGACTTTTTTGTTTACCTTGCCAGTTTCCGAGGGCGATTTAGCGTAGTTCTTAAGTAGTGTCGGTTTGATGAAAGAACATTTTGGAATGAGCGTTTGCGGAACAGCAGCAATTCTCTCTGCGCTACTCTGCGGGCAGGGACAGGGTATTCTTTTTGCGCAACAGTCGGCCGAGGCCGTGACAGCGGAACCGGACACAGCGTCTGCGCGAAATCAGACGCAAACGCTGAGCGCGGCACAGCGGCGTGACCAGGATGTACTGCGCGAAATCCAACAGCAGTTCGCGACTGACGCGGCCTTGCAGAGCATCGTGGCCGATGTCGGCAATGGAGTGGTTGCCCTCAAAGGGCCGGTCGCATCCATAGGAGACTACTAACGCGGCACGATCACGAGCTCGTCTCTCGGTATTGTGTCCATGGTTGCCTTGTCGATATTGAGATGCGCCATCACCAGCTCCGGTGGCGTGTGGGACAACCACTGCGAAAGTGACAGATCCTGGTAAAAGCTGCTCTTAAACATCTCCAGGAAGGTGAGGTCCGTATCCCCTGTATTTTCGATGTAATGTAGAAGGGTCTTTTCGACGTATCCGACATCTCCCGCCTGAAAATCCATCGTGCGAGCGCGGTTACCTGTCGCGACCACAGTCATTCTTCCCTTGCCCGAGATGTAATACTGCCATTCGTCGGCGTTGGGGTGCCAGTGCAATTCCCGCAGTCCTCCTGGGTGAACCGTGACCATGGCCATCGCAATGTTAGTTGAGGCCTTGAAGGTGCTCGAATCAACGATGCGGACCTCCCCTCCTTTTGCACGCTTCGTCGGCGGCATTTCCATCGTGCGAAAGGCAAAATCGCTCGGTGACTTACCCAGTGTTCCTGCGGCTGCCCTCTGGTCGGCATCCAGTGATCCGGGAACTGCAGTCTGAAAGATAAACAACTCTTGTTTGGGGAGATTTTTCAAAGCCAGTTCGGCGACGCCAAAGTTTTTTGCCAGGACCTCGCGGGGCAGATGCGCCATCGAGTCGCTGAGCAGGACCGTCTCTGATTCCGAGAAATCCCCATCATCGAATACCAGCATAAATTCCGTACCGTCCGGATCGAGGCCTTGGATCGAATGTGGAATCCCGCTGGGGAAATACCACAGATCGTTTTTCTTCACATCGGCAACAAAGCTCTTGCCGTCCCGATCAATAGCGGTGATCCGCGCCGACCCATAGAGCACGATCGCCCATTCATCCGCCGTATGCCAGTGCAGTTCACGAACGCCTCCCGCCGTCAGTCTCATGTTTACGCCTGCCATGGACTCTGAGACCGGGAGCTCTCGACGGGTCACCTCCCGTGACCATCCGCCTTCGTAGACCCGCTTGTTCGCAAAAGAGAAGGGATATTTAAAGGTGGGAACTAAGCTCTTGGAATCCGTGCCTGGTGGCCAGGCGGAATCGGGGTTCTGTGGGTCCAAGCCCGCATTTGCGGGTACCGGATCAGTTGCGCTCCGGTCAGTTTGTGGTTGGTTTTCCTGCGCCATAGCGGTGCTTACCGCTAAACTTCCAGCCGCAGCAGCCAAGGCTGCCGAACCGACTCCAAGAAATCCGCGACGCGAAAATTTGTCTTTAGAGCCATCATTCTCCATTGCGCTTAACCCTCCACATGTGAGCTCGCCCGCTGGTGCAACATTCAAAGGAACAGGCGCGGCTGGCGGGATCAGGACGCGAGCTCGGTAATCCCTGTCAAATCCATATATTCTTTGTCAGTCAATTGCAACGATGCCGCCTGCATGTTTTCCTCGAGATGTGCAAGCGAGGAAGTCCCGGGGATGGGCACCATAATCGGGGACCGCTTCAGCAACCACGCCAACGCAATCTGGATAGGTTTCACCTGGCGCGCTTTCGCAATCTTCTCCAGCAGCCTGCCGGCCACTGTCCCCGCTCCCAGCGGGAACCAGGGGATGAACGCGATTCCATTGCGCTCGCAATAATCGACGACGTTGTCCCATTCGCGATCAGCGAAACTGTACCGGTTCTGGACCGATACGATCGGCACGATTTTCCTCGCTCGCTCGATGTGCTCCACGGTAACATTCGACAATGCGATTAACCGGATCTTTCCTTCGGATTGCATGTTGGCCAGGGTTTCGATCGACGCGTCGAAAGGCACCACCGGATCGGGAACGTGCAACTGGTAGACGTCGATCCGGTCGAG
>DATFVD010000159.1:0-23809 GCA_035260505.1 Terriglobales bacterium | reverse complement strand
CAGCCGTACGCTCAGTGGCTCAAAGATAATCAGATCACGATCGATCAGTTGCCCGCGCCTTCGCGTATGCACCACCCGGATTCGGAGACGCTACTTCGCCGGCAGCGTGCTTTCGGCTACAACGATGAAGACCTGCGCATGATCCTCGGCCCGATGTCCTCAAAGGGCGAGGAGCCCATTGGTTCCATGGGGACCGATACGCCGCTCGCTTGTCTCTCGGACCGTCCGCAATCGCTGTTCAATTATTTCAAGCAGCTCTTCGCCCAGGTCACCAACCCTCCCATTGACCCGATTCGCGAAGAGATCGTAATGTCGCTGATCAGCTATATCGGGAGTGAGCGCAACATTCTCTCGGAAAATCCCGAGAACTGCCACATGCTGAAGCTGGCGCACCCCCTTCTCACCAATCTCGAACTGGAGAAACTGCGCCGCGTATCCACGGGGGACCTGCTGGCTATCACGCTCCCCGCGCTGTTCCGCGCCAGCGAGGGAGAAGCGGGGCTGAAGCGGGCGCTCGAAGAGCTTCGCCAGCGTGCGTCGCTTGCGGGAAAAGCCGGGTACACGCTGCTCATTATTTCCGATCGCGGCGTGAACAAAGACTACGCTCCCATCCCCAGCCTGCTGGCGCTGGCCGCCGTGCATAACCTGCTGGTGCAGGAGGAGACGCGAACCCAGGTCGCGCTGATTACGGAATCGGGCGAACCTCGCGAGGTCATGCACTTTGCTTTGCTCAGTGGCTTTGGGGCGAGCGCCATCAATCCTTATCTGGCATTGGAAAGCGTCGAAAATCTGGCGCGACGGGGAGAATTGGCTGGTGGCGTGACCCCTGAACTTGCCGTGAAGCACTTCATCAAGTCGATCAACAAAGGATTGCTGAAGACCTTCTCCAAAATGGGTATCTCGACCTTACAGAGTTACCAGGGAGCGCAGGTTTTCGAAGCCATCGGGCTAAACAGGGATCTGGTGGATTCATATTTCGCAGGCACGGCGTCGCGTTTGGAAGGAGTTGGCCTCGAAGTGCTTGCCCGCGAAGCTCAGTTGAAGCACGAGCATGCATTCCGCCCACTGACCGAGTCTGAGACCGACCTCGTCGTTGGAGGAACTTATCATCAGCGCGTCAATGGCGAATATCACCTGTTGAACCCGCTGACCATCAGCAAGCTACAGCAGGCGGTGCGGCAGGAAAGCTTCGAGACCTTCCAGGAATACACCGACCTGATCGACCACCAAAGCAGCAACATGGCCACGCTGCGAAGCTTGATGACGTTTAAGAAGAGCGACAAGCCGGTTCCGATCGAAGAAGTAGAGCCTGCCAAGGAGATCGTGAAGCGTTTTACCACCGGAGCGATGTCATTCGGGTCAATCAGCAAGGAAGCCCACGAGACTCTGGCCATCGCCATGAACCGCATCGGGGGAAAGTCCAATACCGGCGAAGGTGGCGAAGATGAGGAGCGCTTCAAGCCGGATGCAAGCGGAGACCTGCGGCGAAGCGCGGTGAAGCAGGTCGCGTCGGCGCGCTTTGGCGTCACCGCGAACTATCTCGTCAATGCCGATGAGTTACAGATCAAGATGGCGCAGGGCGCAAAGCCCGGTGAAGGCGGGCAACTTCCCGGACACAAGGTGGATGAAGTCATTGCGCGCGTACGACATTCGATCCCTGGCGTGGGTTTGATCTCGCCTCCGCCTCACCACGATATTTATTCCATCGAAGATCTGGCACAACTGATCTACGACCTGAAGAATGTGAATCCGCAAGCCCGCATCGCCGTAAAACTGGTGGCGGAAGTTGGGGTGGGCACGGTGGCGGCGGGCGTCGCCAAGGCGCACGCGGACGTTGTCCTGATCAGCGGCGATAGCGGAGGCACAGGAGCTTCACCGCTCAGTTCGATCAAGCACGCGGGCATTCCCTGGGAGCTTGGGTTGGCGGAGACGCAGCAGGTGCTCTTGTTGAACGATCTGCGCAGCCGAATCCGCGTGCAGACGGATGGAAAGCTGCAAACCGGCCGCGATGTCGTGATCGCGGCGCTGCTTGGCGCCGAAGAATTCGGCTTCGCGACCACGCCGCTGATTGCGATGGGCTGCGTCATGATGCGCAAGTGCCATCTCAACACTTGCTCGGTGGGCATCGCCACGCAGGATCCCGTGCTGCGCAAGCAATTCCAGGGACAGCCTGAGCACGTTATCAACTTCTTCTTTTTTCTGGCGGAGCAAGTGCGTCAGTACATGGCCGAACTCGGGTTCCGCCGCGTGGACGAGATGGTCGGGCGCGTCGATATGCTCGACGTGCAGCCGGCCGTGAATCACTGGAAGGGGCGGGGACTGGATTTGTCGGCCATTCTCTACAATCCGCCGGTGCCGTCGCGCGTGGCACGTCGCTGCGTGCAGGCGCAGGACCATGGCTTGGAGCAGGCGCTGGATCATCAGCTTTTAGCCGAATCAGAGGGTGCGCTCGAAACCCTTGCGCCGGTTGAGATCAAACTGCCAGTGCGCAACATTCACCGGTCTGTCGGAACAATGCTGAGCGGAGTGATTGCCCGCCGCTATGGGTCCTCAGGCCTGCCCGACGATACGATCCGGGTTCAGCTCGAAGGATCGGCGGGGCAGAGCCTGGGCGCGTTTCTAGCTAAGGGAGTCACTCTGACGCTCGAAGGCGAGGCCAACGATTACGTCGGCAAGGGTCTCTCCGGAGGACGATTGATTGTATATCCGCCGCGACGGTCCACTTTCGCCCCTGAGAAGAATATTCTGATCGGCAACGTTGCCCTCTATGGCGCCACCAGCGGCGAAGCGTTTTTCAACGGAGTCGCTGGCGAGCGCTTCGCAGTTCGCAACTCCGGAGCGACCGCGGTGGTCGAAGGAGTCGGCGACCACGGTTGTGAATACATGACCAGGGGCTTGGTCCTGGTTCTCGGAGCCTGTGGGAGAAATTTTGCCGCCGGCATGAGTGGTGGTGTCGCCTACGTTTTCGACGAACGCGGCGACTTCACAGAAAAGCGCTGCAATCTGGATTCGGTTGACCTCGAGCCAGTTCTCGAAACGCAGGACGCCCAGATCGTGGAAGCCATGCTCGTCAAAGATCTCGTCGCGCGACATCTGGCACTGACCGGCAGCCCGCGCGCAGCTTGGATTCTCGACAACTGGTCTGAGGCGTTATCCCGGTTCATCAAAGTCTTCCCCCACGAACACAAGCGAGTGCTCGGAGTGAGCCGCAGACGCCAGCCTTATATCCCAAGTCCGCCGTTGACGGCGGTGGCCCAGGCCGCGCAGGTGCAACATGGGTAAGGACACCGGCTTCCTCGAATACTCGCGCGAGCTTGCCCCTCGGCGTTCAGTTGCTGAGCGGGTCAATGACTGGTTCGAGATCTATCAAGATTTTCCTGAAGCGAATCTTCGAACCCAGGGCGCGCGCTGCATGGACTGTGGCGTTCCCTTTTGCCAGACTGGATGTCCCGTCAACAATCTGATTCCTGACTGGAACGACTTGGTTTATCACGGGCGTTGGAAGGAAGCGGTTCGCCAACTGCACGCAACCAATAATTTCCCGGAATTCACCGGGCGGATTTGTCCAGCACCGTGCGAAGCGTCTTGCGTGCTGGGGATCAACCAGCCTTCGGTCACGATCAAGCAAATCGAGAAAAATATCGTGGAACGCGGGTTTCTCGAAGGCTGGATCCGGCCCGAGCCGTCCAAAATCCGCACCGGGAAAAAAGTGGCGGTCGTTGGTTCGGGGCCGGCAGGATTGGCCGCGGCCCAGCAGTTATGCCGCATGGGACATTCCGTAGTGGTCTATGAAAAAGCGGACCGCATCGGCGGGTTGCTGCGCTATGGCATCCCGGAATTCAAATTAGAGAAACACGTCATCGATCGCCGCCTGGAACAAATGTCCGCCGAGGGCGTGGAATTCGTTACCGGCGCGGAGGTGGGCAAGAACATTGCGGTAGAGTATCTGCGGCGCGAATTCGATGCGATCGTGCTCGCCGGCGGAGCCGAGCAGCCGCGCGATCTGAACATCCCGGGACGTGAGCTGAAAGGAATCCATTTCGCGATGGAATACCTGCCGCAGCAGAACCGGCGCAACCTGGGCGACACCATCGAGCCGGAAGCGGAGATTTTGGCCACTGGCAAGCATGTGGTCATTATAGGGGGCGGTGATACCGGCGCCGATTGCCTCGGCACCTGTCATCGGCAAAAGCCGCTCTCTGTGCACCAGTTCGAAATCATGCCGAAGCCTCCCGAAGATCGCTCCCCCTTGACGCCCTGGCCACTGTGGCCGATGCAACTGCGCATCGAGGGCGCGCATGAAGAAGGTGGCGTCCGCGATTGGAGTTTGGCTACCACAAAATTTAGCGGCTCTGATTCAGGTTACGTTCAGCGACTTCACGCCGTGCGCGTCGGCCCTCCGCCAAAGTTCGAGCCGATTTCTGGCACGGAATTCACAATGGAAGCAGATCTCGTGTTGATTGCGATGGGCTTTACCGGACCGATGCGGAAAGGAATGATTGATGAGTTGGGAGTGAACCTCGATTCCCGCGGCAACGTGTCCACAGACACGAACAACATGTCGTCCGTTTCTGGAGTTTTCGCCGCAGGCGATATGCGGCGCGGTCAGTCATTAGTGGTGTGGGCGATCGCCGAAGGCCGAAAGACGGCAGCGAGTGTGGACGCCTACTTGAGAACGAAGGCGATGCCCCGAATGGCTGCTGTCTCTAACTCCACCAAAGAACAGTCAATGGCTTCCTAGTATTTCTGTCGAGACGGAGCTTGCCCCGTCTCACTCTGCGGCTGCGGGAGACGCGGCAAGCCGCGTCTCTACGGGAATGCATACTCGCTGTAATGCCATCTATCGCCCCGCCGCCCCTTCCAACTCACGCGCCGCCGAGTCGATCAGCGCCGACTCGTCCTCGAGCGCTTTGGAAACTCGCGCGATCTCCTGCTCGGCTTCCGCATACCGTTTCTGTTCAATCCCCTCCCGCACCCCCGGCACGGTTTTCACTGCATAGCCCGTGTAAACGCCCGGAGCGTATAACAAATGCTTGTACCAGGGGCGCCGCGGCAATCCATCGGCATTAGTTAACCGGCGCTCGCTCTCCATCAGTTCTCGATTTAGAGCGCCAAGCTTTGCTGCAACCGAGTCGTCACCCAGGCTCGCCTGTTCCTGTGATAGCGCCTGCTGGTAGTGCTTGGCGCTGCGGGTAAGAGAGTCGACCGCGTTCTGCATCGGGGCAAAGTTCAGGTGCGGCGGAATTTCTTCCCGCACCGGCGCGATCGTTGGACGCCTGGGATCAAACGTCGCCTTGAACAATCCTTCGTCCAGTTCCTGATTGCGTTCGCCAATCTCCTCCTGCTTGTCGGCGAGCAACTTCTCCAGATTCTTCCGGTACATCTCGACCGTATCGGCGAAATTCACGAAGTCGAATGGCAGCACTTCCGCGTCCGCCAGGCGCATTACCGACGTGCCCACGGTTTGCGCCAGGGCTCGTCCGTAGACGAAATCCGTGTCGGAGAAATGCGTGTACCAGTAAAAGTCATCGTAAATGGAGTGATAGATCCCCTGTTCGTCCTCGCCGCCGTAGGCCAGATCCAGTGTGGCGATTCCGAGATGATCGAGAAACGCTGTGAAATCAGTTCCGGAGCCGAGCGCTTCGATGCGTAAGTCGGCCCGCTGCCGCAATTCCTTTCTGTCGTCGGCGGACTTTGCTTCGGCAACTTTATTCAGCTGAGCCCGTTGCCACACCGTCGTCTTGGTTTCTGGATCTTCGATGTCGCGCGCCACTCCATTGATGAACTGCTCAAGGCTGTGCGAGCCGCTCATATTCAGAACGCCGCGGTCGTTGCCGTCAGTATTGATATAAACGGCAGCATGCTCTCGCAATTCATCGGCATGTGTCTCGACCCATTCGGTCGATCCGAGCAGCATGGGCTCTTCGCCATCCCACGCGCAGTAGATGATCGTGCGCCGAGGCTTCCATCCTTGCTTCAGCAGCAGACCCAGTGCGCGCGCTTCTTCCAGCAGAGAAACCTGGCCTGAGATGGGATCCTCGGCCCCGTTCACCCACGCATCATGATGATTGCCGCGGATGATCCACTCGTCCGGAGCCACGCTACCCGGAATTTTCGCGATCACGTCATAAACTGGCTTGGTATCCCAATTGAAAGCGACCTTCAGATGAACCTGGGCCAACCCCGGTCCGACGTGATATGGAATCGGAAGCGAGCCGCGCCACCCGTCCGGCGCCATGGGCCCCGCCAGGGCGGCCAATAAAGGTTGCGCGTCGCCGTAAGAAATCGGGAGCACCGGAATTTTCGTGATGCTCTTTGCCTCGTTCAGTGACAGGCGCTTGGCATCCGGGGTCGCGCCGATGCCGGGCGTCAGCGGATCACCCGGGCTGGCGGAAGCAAAATCCATGACGCTGCCGCGCTGCACTCCGTCCGCGGGGCGCATCGGCCCTAGCGGAAACACGTTGTCGCGCGTGTAGCCATCGTCCTGCGGCTCCGAATAGATTAGGCAGCCAATGGCTCCATGTTCGGCTGCAACTTTCGGCTTCACCCCGCGCCAGGAGTGCAAGTATTTAGCGATTACAATCGCGCCTTTCACCGAAATACCAAGCCGCTCAAGTTTCTCGTAGTCCTCGGGCAATCCGTAGTTCACAAACACCAGCGGCCCGGTGACATCTCCGTCAATCGAATAGGCGTTATACGTGGGCAACTGCTCCGATTTCTGGTTCGAGGTCGGATCGACTGCCAGGGCAGGCTCGTCGAGTTTGGCTGTGAACTTCGTGGGCGAAAGCATCTCCAGCACGCGCACCTTGGGCGTGGGAAACAAAACATCGAAGCGTTCGATGTGCGCGTCCAATCCCCACTCCTTGAAGTGGGCAAGAATCCATTCGGCGTTGTCCTTGTCGTAGGGCGATCCGACATGATGCGGACGCGCGCTCAGCCTCCGCATGTATTCGCGTAGGTTTGCCGGGTCGGGGATCGCACGAAATTTCGCTTCCCACTCGCGTTCACTCTGACTGGAGCGTGGCGAATATCCCACCAGTGGAGCCCGATCTGAGCTCGATTGATCAGCGCCGAAAGATAACGATGGCGCAATCAGGGTAAAGATCAGCACAATCGCCGAGAAATGTCGCATGTGGCTCCTTATTAATTATTTATTGAAAGGGAGACATTATAGCCGGGAGGCGGTGGTGGTTGATTGCAAGCGAAACCAGCATCGGCTTTGTCAACGATGCACTAATGGTAGCCGCACTATGCGAGACCGCTTTGCCGGGCAAATTTCAGCGCTTCTAAAGCGGCGCCTCGTGCCCCGGCGGTATCTCCATTCGGCATTACGTGGATGGAGATATCGGCCTGCTCCTGACGCTGCGTCGGCATCCCTACGCGGATCTCCGCCAGGAACGACCGCTGGAACTCCGGACTAGTCTCCAGAGCACCGCCACCAACGATCAACGCATCGGGATCGAAAATATTCACCATTTCATCGAAGAAGAGTCCCAACGCGTGGGCCTGAACCCGGAAAATCTCTTTGCACAGCGGGTCGCCCTTATCCGCCAGGCCACGCACCAACTTTGCCGCCTGGTGGGGGTCCATCTTTGACAGATCGTGGCCAGGATACCGCGGCAGAAAATACGGCAGAATATTTCTTTCGATCGCGGTGAGAGAGCACAGCGACTCCAAGTCGCCGGTTCGTCCGCAATTGCATAGCGGCTTGATGCCCGCCGTCCCGGCGATGCTCTGGTACGGGATTAGCACATGACCCAATTCTCCGCCGAATCCGTTCTTGCCTTTTATCACGCTGCCATCGAGGATGATGCCGCCTCCATTGCCCGTTCCAATCACCACGGAAATAGATGTCTCGCGGCTGGTTGCGCCAAAGATCGCGTAATGTCCCCACAGGGCAGCCGCATTTGCATCGTTCAAGTAGGACACCGGCTTGCCGAGTTTTTGCGCGAGGCTTTCGCGGATATCGAATCCCGCCCACTTTGAATGCACGAAGTTTGTTGAACCCCGCGCGCTAAGCCGGCCGGAGGCACTGGCCGGACCGGGGGTGTCCAACCCGATCGCGACCACATCCGAAAGCGGAACGCCGGCCTTTTCGGTCGCCATCTGGAGGCCATCGGCGATCTGCTGGAGGCAGACTTCTGGTCCTTGTTTGGCCAGGGCCGGATGCTCGCAAAGCCCCTCGATGAGAAACCGCTCTTGTTGGTCCACTAACGTATAGTTGATGGCGGTCCCGCCCAAATCGACGCCGGCCACTAGTCCCATGATTTTCGCCTCACGTCTGCAACACTCTTCACCGCCAGCTTAGCAGAATGGGAACGATCGATTTGCGCGCCTAAGATCGCCACCGGCGGATCCAATCTCGAGAATCAATTTGAGTTACTGAGTGCGACGCTGGAGGCTGCCGCAGGCGCGCCCGGCCACACTCCCCCGAAAATGCTAAATTGGATGGTTCATGTCTGCCCCAAACTCTCTCTTGGTTCGCGCCGCTAAGGCTCAGCCGACCGAACGGACTCCAGTCTGGTTCATGCGCCAGGCCGGACGCTACATGCCCGAGTACCGTGCCGTCCGCAAGCAATATTCGCTGATTGAAATCTGCAAGAAGCCGGAGGTCGCGGCCCATGTAACCATTGAAGCGGCTGAGATACTCAAAGTTGATGCGGCCATTGTTTTTGCCGATCTGCTTCTCCCTCTCGAAGTCATGGGACTGCCTTTTCACTTTGCCGCCGGCGAGGGGCCAAAAGTTGAAAAACCGGTGCGCTCCGCCGAAGACGTCGCCCAACTGCGCACCGATCGCGCTGAGGACCTCGGTTATGTTTCTGAAGCCGTGAAGTTGGTGTGCAAGCACTTCGGCGACAAGCTCCCCGTTATCGGCTTTTGTGGCGCGCCGTTCACACTCGCCAGCTACATGATCGAGGGTGGAGGCTCGCGCAACTATCTTTTCACCAAGAAGATGATGTACTCCGCGCCCACCGCGTGGAACGAACTGATGAAGAAGTTGGTCGCGGTAACCGCCGAATACTCGGCCGAGCAGGTGCGCGCCGGAGCTGACGCCATCCAGATTTTTGATAGCTGGGTGGGGTGCCTGAGCGTCGAAGATTATCGCCGCTATGTTCTGCCGCATGCGACCGACCTGGTGAAGCGCCTGCAAAAGACCGGCGCGCCCATCATCTACTTCGGCACCGACAGCGCCACTCTTCTGCCTTCGATGCAGGAAACGGGCGCTGAAGTCATAGGCCTGGACTGGCGCATTCCGCTCGACACCGGATGGCAGAGCCTTGGTCTCAAAGGGGCGGTGCAGGGCAATCTCGATCCGGCGCTGCTCTTCGCCGCTTGGAAAGAGACAAAATCGCGGGCCCATGAGATTCTGCGGCGAGCGGGCGGACGTCCCGGACACATCTTCAATCTCGGACACGGCATTCTTCCTGAAACTCCGGTCGAGAATGTGAAAGCACTGTGCGATTTCATCCGCGAGCAGTCGCCAGAGTTCAAGACGGAGCTGAAAACGGAGTTAAGGAAATGACGGCCTGCCCGCTGGCCCTCGCCGCCCAGTGCTATTGCGCCAATCAGGTGAGTTCGTTTGCTGCCTCGGAAATGGCCGCGAATACCGCCGTGCTTCTACTGGCACACGGCAGCCCCGAGAACCCCAGCCAGGTCCCTGAGTTCCTTCGTCATGTCACCGGCGGACGGCCCTTGCCGCCGGCGGTGGTCGAGGAGATCCGCCATCGCTATTCGCTGATTGGGTTCTCACCGCTCGCCTGCTGGACGTTTTTGCAAGCCGATCAACTGTCGCAGTCGCTGCTCTCACTGTCATTGAAGATGCCGGTCTTCGTCGGCATGCGCAACTGGAAACCCTTCATCGGCGACGCGGTGAAAGTAATTGCAAGCAGGGGATTCGAGCGTGTCATCGCCATCTGCCTCGCACCACAGAACTCACGTACCAGCGTTGGACTCTATCGCCGCGCGATCAGCGGCGAGGGAATTCTTCCTTTTGAGTTGGACTTCGTCGAGCAGTGGCATGACCATCCGCTGCTCATAAAAGCCTTCGCGGAGAAACTGCGCTTCGGCTGGGAAAGAGTCAGCGCCGAAAACGGCGCGAAACTGCCCGTGATCTTCACCGCGCACAGTGTCCCCGAGCGTACCATCACGGAAGGCGATCCCTATGAGAAGCAATCCAAGGAAACCGCCCGGTTCGTGGCGCAAGAGGCCGGCCTCGAGGCTAATGACTGGACTTTCGCTTTCCAGAGCCAGGGCATGTCAGGCGGACCCATGTCAGTCAACCCATGGATCGGCCCCACGGTAGAGGAAACGATCAGGAATTTAAAAGCAAGAGGGCACCGCGGCGTCCTCGTGCATCCCATTGGATTTCTGTGCGATCACGTGGAAGTGCTCTACGATATCGACATCGCCGTCAAACAGTTCGCAGAAAAAGAAGGTATGCGTCTGTGGCGCGCCGAGTCCTTGAACGGCTCGAAGACGTTAACGGCAGCGCTGGCGGAAATAGTAAGGAGCCGCGTTTAGCACTTGGCACTTGGCATTTAGCACTTAGCAAGAGCGCAGAAAACACGGCCAGGGGCGTCGCGGACCAGCAGCAAGAACCCAGTGCCAAAAGCTAATTGCTAAGTGCTAATTACAATGAAACGCATTGCCATCATCGGCGGCGGAATCTCCGGCCTCTCGGCCGCGTACACGATTGAAAAAAAGCGCCAATCCGGCACGCCGGTCGATTATGTTTTGTTTGAGTCCAGCCCGCGCCTGGGTGGTGTTGTCGCCACCGAACGCGTCGACGGCTGCCTGGTTGAAGCCGGCCCAGATTCCTTTCTTACGGAGAAGCCCTGGGCTGCGGACCTCTGCAGCAAGATCGGGCTAAGTGACCAACTGATCGGCTCGAACGACTCCGAGCGCAAGACTTACATCGTAACCAAGGGCAAGCTGGTGGAGATGCCCGATGGACTCATGTTCATGGTGCCCACCAAGATCGTGCCGACGGTGATGTCGCCGCTTTTTTCCTTGCGCACAAAAATCCGCATGGCTACTGAATGGTTTCATCCCCGACGGAACTCCGCCGAGGACGAAACCGTTGCGCAGATGGTGGAGCGGCACTATGGGGCTGAGATGGTGGAGTTGCTCGCCGATCCGTTGCTCTGCGGAATCTATGGTGGCGACGCTTCCCAGTTGAGCGTGCGCGCCGTGTTGCCCCGCTTAGCCGACATGGAATCGAAACATGGCAGTTTGGGCCGCGGTATGGTCGAAGCCCGTAGAAAAACGGGCGCCGCGGCGGCCGCTCCCTTGAGGCCAGTCTTCACCTCGCTCAGAGAGGGCATGCAGCAGATCGTCGATGCCCTGGTCGCACGTCTGGATGCGTACGCCTTAAAGACGTCTTCGCGGGTGCAGGCGGTGATCCGGGAGCATGACGGCTGGACTGTTTCCGCTGGATTCCAGAGCGACCGTTTCGATGCGGTGATCATTGCGACCCCCGCACATGCCGCCGCCGTGCTGCTTAATACGGATGAGAGCCTCTCCCGCGATCTGGGCGGCATTAAGTACAGCTCTTCGGCGACCGTCACGCTTGGTTACGACGAAAAAGTGCGGCGCTCGCTTCCGCCGGGCTTCGGATTGCTCGTGCCGCGCAGCGAAGGCCGCCGTATGCTTGCGGGCACCTTCGTCCACAATAAATTTCCTCATCGAGCGCCGGAGAATCGCGCCCTCATTCGCTGCTTTCTCGGCGGCGCGCGTGACGAACAGATCATGCAAGCGAGCGGAGAAGAAATTGTGCAAATTGTTCGCGATGAACTGCGGCAGATTCTCGGCCTTGATGCCGGACCTCTGTTTTCACGCATCTACAAATGGAAATTCGCCATGGCGCAGTATTCGGTCGGCCACCTCGAACGCGTGCAGCGTATTGAATCACGCCGCCAGAACCTCCCCGGTCTGGCGCTGGCGGGCAATGGCTATAACGGCATTGGCGTCCCCGATTGCGTTCGCTCCGGCACCGAAGCGGCTGGCAAAATCCTCGCTGAGATGGGGATGTGGTCGTCTGCCTAATCGTCTGGCAAACCTTCAACTCCTCGCAGTAACATGGATTGTTTCCGTGCGCGGGATTGCTCTTGTGACCTGAATCGTTTCTGCGCGCTCGATTTTTCACGCAAATTGTGAAGCCGTGGCCGGCCCACGCTCATCTATACGCCTAGTTTTGTTCTGATATTCTGATTTTCCACTCCTAACACCATGAGCACTGCAGCGTCCGCGAGCCGATGGAAGATTATTGTTGCCTTTGCGCTGGTCTATGTTTTCTGGGGCTCGACTTATCTAGGCATTGGCATTGCTGTGGAGCAGATTCCTCCGGGCGTCATGTGCGCATCGCGCTTCCTGGTCGCGGGTACGGTTATGCTCGCTTACTGTGCTCTGACGGGACGCCGCATTCGTTTTTCCGCGCGGCAGCTTGGGCACATGGCGGCTGTCGGCATTCTGCTTCTGATGGGCGGCAATCTCACTCTTTCTTACGCGGAGCAGATCGTTCCAACCGGCCTGGCGGCGCTGCTGATTGCGGTTACGCCGCTTTGGTTCCTGGTGCTCGATAGCCTGTTGCTGGGCGACCATCATATCTCGGGGCGCGGCAAGATCGGGCTGGCCATCGGGATCGCCGGCGTGGTTGTCCTCATCTGGCCTGATCTTCGGCATTCTGATGCCCTTGGACACCGAGAACTGTGGTGGACACTGGCGTTGCAACTGGGGTCGTTCAGTTGGGCGCTCGGTTCGGTGCTCTCGAAAAAGTGGCAGACCGCGGCCGTTGATCCATTCAGTTCCACGGCGTGGCAGGTGATCTTCGCGGGGATCGCGAATCTGATTTTCGCGCTAATCGTCGAGAGACATTCCAACGTGACATGGACGTTACGCGGAGTGGGCGCGATTCTGTACCTGGTGGTGTGCGGCTCCTGGATCGGCTACACGGCTTACATCTGGTTGCTGCAGCACGTTCCGACCTCGAAGGTTTCTACCTATGCCTACGTCAATCCCGTGGTCGCGGTTTTTCTGGGATGGCTGGTGCTGCACGAGCGGATTGACCGCTACATCCTGATGGGGAGCGCGATCATCGTGGCTTCGGTGGTGCTGGTGACGAGCGCCAAAGTCTCGACTCGGATTGCGGTGGAAGAACTTCCTGCAGTCGAGGCTCCAGGAGATTGAGGTTACAACCGCAGCGTCCTAGTGCCGCCAGATTTTCTGAGCGCGGTGGCCGTCGCCGGGAGACGGGGTGAGCCCCGTCTCTACATTGGTGTTCGGCGAGGTTATGGGCGCGACGGCGGAGCCAATCGGCGGAGCGGTGGCGGGTTCGGGCTTGGCGCCTACTTCGTCGCCGCGGAAGTAGCGGCCTTTAGCGGCTCGCATTTCCGGCATGGCGGTGTAGGGCTTCGAGTAGTCGTTATTGGCGTTCCAGAAAAGAAAGCCGATCCCGCCTTTTTGTTTCGCTACCTCAATCTGAACTTCAACATACTTGGGCGAGTAGGTCTTGGTGCGCCAGGCAAAGGCTTGCAGCCAGGGACGAATCACCACGCTGCTGTCCTTGGTGATGAGCTTGAAGCGATCCATGGACTCGCCGATGAAATGCTCGGGCGCGTCGCCGGGGTGAGCGATTCCGTCCATGCCGAAGAAGTGCGAGGGGTAGATCATGGGCGAGAGCACGTCACAGTGCTTGGCCATGGCGACGATATCCTGCCCGGTGTGCGAAAGATCGACGGGGCGCTGCCATGCCATGACTCCGAAGACGTCGAGCGAGAGCAGTACGCCGGACGGATGGATCTGCGTATAGGCGCGATCGAGGAAATCGGCGATTACTTCAGAGCGCTGCCATTTGGGATGATCGGTCTGGAAGTTGAACCCGGCATCTTTCTGGTCGCCTTCGGCGGGAAAGCGGACGTAGTCGAACTGCACTTCATCAACTCCGGCTTGGGCTACGAACTTGGCGAGGGCGATGTCATAGTCCTGCACCTTGGGGTTCGAGGGGTCGGTCCAGACGAGTTTGCCGTTTTCGCGCCAGCTCTGCCCGGTCCGATGAGACTTTACGGCCAGTTCGGGATGGCTGGTGACCAGGTGCTCATCGCGGAAAATGGCGATGCGCGCGATGGCGTGCATGTTTTCGGAATGCAGGAAGCGAATGAGCTTGGGCAGGTCGGAAATATAGTGGCGCTGTCCGGTGGCTAATGGATGGTTGAAGGCGATGTTGACAATGCCGTCGCTATCCTTGACGTCAAAGACCACCGCGTTGCCGCCAACTTCGCGCCAATGGCGGATAATGCGCATTCCATGATCGCTGCCCGCCATCACCCCGGTCAGATAAATGGCGCGGACTTCGAAATCCCTTGCAACTGGGACAGTCTTCTCTACAATAGGCCCTTCGAGAATTCCGGGGATGATGATCTGCTCTCCGGATTTGAGGAAGACGCCCTGGCGGTTGTGATTCGCTTCGCGGATGGCTCCAGTCAGTTCCGTTGAGGTGAGGTACTTGGTCCGCTTCAGTTGTTTGCGAGCGACCGAGGGGATGCTGTCTCCGCGCTGGGCGAGGTAAAGATCGGAGCCGGGGGGCGCGATAACGGGCGCCGGGGGCTCGAGCTTTTTGGTGGCATCGGCTTTCACCTGGACCAACTGCACGCCGTGCGGATTTTGTACTCCAGCCGCAGGCGGACAAAAGAGGACGAAAACAGCCAGGGCTAGGGGAAACAGGAAGGCGGCAACGCTCGCGATCGAGAGTCTGGTCTTCGAGATTGTGGATCGGGACAAGCGCATTCTCCAGAGAGGAAATCTGCTTCTATTGTGCACCGGAAGTAACCTGGGCGGCCAGTTACGTCGGGCCAAGTTGGTTAGGGCTTACCGGACATGGGCGCAGGGGTGGTAGGACGCTAGGGGAAGTACCCCCCAGTCTGCAAACAATTGCTCCTGAGGAAGCTGTGGGTAACAGGACCTTCCGACATTAAGTGGCCTAGTCGCATCTAAAACGATGGGAAGTGGGACAATATGGCGCTTTCCAGAGGATGGCTAGCGGCTTGCACAAGGGAGGGAGGCTGAGGAATGCAACCTTCATCCGGAGTGGCAGGCGACCGACAAGAAAGTGATAAAAATGAGCAGTTTGGCAGCAAATAGTTTCCCAGAAAACAAGCAGTTCCCGGAAAGGAAACAAGGGCCCGAAGCGATGAGAACGAACCTTGCAACCGTGCTTGACCCTAGCCGCCGCAGCAGTGACGCCCGTGAGTTTGAAACCGCCCTGCGACGGAAGATTGTAGGGCAGGATCAGGCTATCGAGAAGGTCGCGGAAATCTATCAGATGTTTCTGGCCGGGCTAAATGCGCCGGGCCGTCCAGTGGGCAATCTGCTATTTCTGGGGCCAACCGGCTCCGGCAAGACGCGGGTGGTGGAAGCGGTGGCAGAATCGCTGTTCGGTGACGCGCGCGCGTGCATCAAGATCGATTGCGCGGAGTTCCAGCACTCGCACGAGATTGCCAAGTTGATCGGCTCGCCTCCGGGATACCTGGGACACCGGGAGACGCATCCGTTGCTGACGCAGGAAGCGCTAAACCAGTGGCATACGGAGAAGCTGAAGCTCTCGATCCTGCTGTTCGACGAAATCGAGAAGGCGTCCGACTCGCTTTGGCAACTGCTGCTCGGGATTCTGGACAAGGCGACGCTGACGCTGGGCGATAACCGGCGCGTGGATCTTTCGAGTTGCATCATCATCATGACCTCGAATCTGGGCGCCGCGGAGATGAATGGGTTAGTCGATGGCGGCCTGGGCTTCGCGCCGAAACCGGTCCAGGTTGATAACGCGCTCGACGACAAGATTAACCGCTCGGCAGTGGATGCGGCGCGGCGCAAGTTTGCGCCGGAGTTCATGAACCGCATCGACAAGGTCGTCGTGTTCAAGACGCTGCGTTCCGAGCATCTGCAGCAGATCCTGGAAATTGAACTGGGGATGGTGCAGCAACGAGTGCTGATGGCAGCGGGCGCGCATCAGTTTGTGTTCAATTGCACGCCGCAGGTAAAGACGTTCCTGCTGGCGGAGGGCACGGATCCAAAGTATGGGGCACGGCACCTGAAGCGGGCAATTGAACGGCATCTGGTGTTCCCGCTGGCGAACCTGGTGGCAACTGGACAGGTGAAGCTGGGAGATTTCGTTCGCGTCGATCTGCTGGGCGAGAGCAAGCTCACCTTCGTCAAGGAAGCCGAAGGAGCAATGGTTCCCGTTTTGCTTGAGCGTTACGGAGCGGCGGCGGCGATGCCTGCAGTAGCTTCGGCGAGAGCGGTGCGTCCGGTGGCACAACGCAAAGAGTTTGGAGCCGGATCGCTCAACGAGAATAAGTAAGTCAAGTTGCTGGTAGGTAGGGACACCGCGTAGCGGTGTCCTTTTTTTCTTGTAAAACCTGCTCTTTATCAGTCTTCTGTCTAACTGCATTAGCCAGGTCTTGAAAAAATCGAAATTATGGCGCCAGGCCCACGCGCTGGAGCAGATTCTGGAATCGCGGGTCGCTGCGGAGCAGGTCGTAAACCGGATCGACTTTCAGAGCAGTCAGCGCATTGGAATGCTGGTGGTACGCTTTTTCCAACCACGCGAAGGCTTGCTTCTTGTTGCCAGTGCTGGCATAAGCCCACGCAATGATGCCAGGATCAATCTTCTGTTGCCGGCTGAAACGCTCCAATTCTTGCAGCGCATGTTGCGATTGCGGCTCCCGTTGGAAACGGCCATTCACGCAAGCGAGCAACGCCCAGTAGAAAGGTGGACCGACAGGATGACGCTTACTTTCGATATTAGCAAGTGCTTCCGCGAACATTCCCTTTTCTATATAGGCAGCCGTGATAAGGTGGGCGCGTCCGAAATCCGGATCCATTTCCAGCACGGCACGCCATTTCTCGATCGCGCGATCGTATTGTCGTGAGTAGTATAAAATCACGCCATTATCTGCGGCGATAATCAAGGAAAGCGGGTCCAACTGACGGGCTCGCTCGCTCTCGCGGAGCGCGTCGTCGAATCGTCCCCGCCACATCAAGTGCTCGGCATACCAATGGTGGGCAGTGGCGTAGTTGGGATTCAATTCAATCGCGCGACGATATTCCTTCTCCGCGGTTTGCCAATCCCAATCATAATTTTGGACGATCAAGGCCAGCGCGGTGTGCGCATCCGGCAGCTTGTCGTCAATCTGCAGAGCACGCAATGCCGCCGCACGGGCCTGCGGCATGTACTTGATGGAGGGCGCTCCACTGTACCCGGTCAGCAGCGCGTACGAATCCGCCAGTCCGGCGTACGCCCGCGCGTAATTAGGATCCTTGGCGGTGGCTTGCTGGAAATACTCGATCGCTTGTTGGAACCCGGCAATGGTTCTCTTGCTCAGAAAATATTGCCCTTTTAGATAAAGGTCATAGGCCTGGTACACCTGAGGAGACAGTGAGGACATCGCATTCGCTGTTGGTGGTCTGTGGTCGCCCAGAGTGAGCTGAATCTCATCAGCGATTTCCTGCGCAATCTCGCCTTGCACAACCAGCAAGCTGCTTAGATCCCGGTCATACTTTCGCGCCCAGAGGTGGGTTTGATCCTTCACTTGAATCAACTGAGCCGTAATGCGCACATGGTCCGAATCGCGACGTACTCCGCCCTCCAGCAGGTATTGCACTCCCAGTTCTCGGCCAATCTGTTCCAGCGGCGTCGAGCTGTTTTTGTAGTGCATTACGGACGTGCGGGCGATGACCCCCAGTTGCTTGGGATCGAGATTCCCTAACTGCGTGATCATTTCTTCGGTAAGGCCGTCGCTGAAGTAATCCTGCGAGGAATCACCAGTGAGATTCTCGAAAGGGAGCACGGCCAGCATCAATCGTCCGTTCGGCGGTTGAGGACTTTGGGATGATCGAGACCGAATCGACACGGCGCCTGCCGCAATCATGAGAACTAACAGCGCACCGGCCAAAATCAACCGGATTGGCCAGGGCCGCTTCAGGCGAGTCGACAGAGCCGCGGGAGCCGTCGCTCGAGGTGCGTCGACTTCCGTCGCAACCGGTCTTTTTCCGACCTCGGGTCCGAGTCCGGGTCCGGTTTCGGCCACGGGCGCGATAAAACGATACCCTTGGCCGGTTATGGTCTGAATGAAACGCGGTTGTTCGGCATCGTCCTTCAGCACCTGACGGATCTTGCGGATGGCGCTATTGATGCTGTTGTCGGTATCGAGAAAGGCGCCTTTGCCCCAGACCCGCTCAACAATATGCTCGCGCGCAATGATCTGTCCCCTCTGCTCGACGAGAAGGAGCAGAATCTCGAGCGGAATCCGCTCCAACTTGAGCACACGACCGGCGCGACGGAGTTTATAGGATTGGGCATCGAGTTCGACGCCATCCCCAAACCGGATCGGATCCTGGATTTTAACGGGCACCGTAGCCACAGAAATTCTCCCGCGCGTCGAGCAGCGGTAACCACCCGCGCTCCGCTCACGACTGCATCGGTTTCGCTCGCTACTTAGTGACCTAATCCTGGGGGGAACCACCAAGCACGTGTTCGGGATTCTACCTTACTTTCGCCGGATTGCGGCATCTTCCCTATATTCAATCGGTTGGGGCGACACGAAAATTAAGGACGCGACATACATCCCGCTATTGAGGAGTCAGAGCGAATCCACGACTATGCCCGGGCTTGGGAATTGTTGTGCGCTGCGGCGCGCTTAACCAAACCACCGAAAACCATCAGGAGTGCGCCATGACGATTGCTTCCATGCTCACCCGCTTCTTTAGCGTCCGATCGACTGGCTCCGACAGCACTCGTGGCCGTAATGTTGCGGAGCGAAACCTGCGCCTTGTCCTATCCCGCCGGCCCATTCCGATGAAATCTCTCCTAGTCTTAGCGCCGGGAGTACTCACCCTGTTGGTCTCGTTTCAAACAATGGCTCAAATCCCCGCCAAAAGTGCGTTCAGTGGAACCCCGGCCTGCAGCGATGTTGACCTTTCGCAGCAAAGCCCTCCGGACATCGCTCGCATTACTCCAGAGTGGAAGCCGATTCTGCTGGATACGCGCCCGCCAAATAACCCTCCTACCATCCTGGAGGGATTTGTTGCGGCGCCGCCTTCCAACGAAGACTCTGCCTCTCAGGCAAAGGCAGAAGTTTCCGAAGAAGAGGTTCCCTGGAACCATTTCACGCATGACTTCACCAGCAAGATCGAGCCCGATGACGCATACAAGTACCTGTTGTCGTCATGGAAGAGATTCCCTGGCTACTCTATTACACTGGGCGGAAGCGACTCCGAAGCCGCCGTTGCCTGTGTACTGCAAGGGGGTACCTACCTCGGGAATAACCAGTGCCAACTGGCCCCACCGGATACAGATAAGTGTCCCGACGGAAGCCAAAACGACACCTGCGTTCGCACCGACATGGAAGTCGAATGGGAGAACGCGAGTGATATGCATGTCAATGACGACAATGACCTGAAGTGGGGTGCGCTCCCGCAATTCGCATGGCCAGCCTACGGAGACCGGGTGTGGACCGAGGGGCGATGGATTTTCGACTGCGGCCACACAGGAGTCGAAAATATCTCCCATTCCGACCGTATCCCCAACCTCACAGACTACGTTAAATTCGAGACGGAAATTCATCCTCCGCGGGCGCTAGTGACGTTTCGCCTTAACCATCCCGCCGTAACGGATTCCAATTCCCAGTCGAATGCACCAGCCAGCTGGCTGCCTGTTACGGGCAGCCCGGTCAACTCCTACGGGCTCACGGATGGACCGACTTCTGTCCCAGTCACCGAGGCGGACATCTTCATCAGCGGCAATGGCGGAGGCGCGAACGACATATGCAATCTCGTGCCGGATGATTGCAGTAACTGGGGAGGTCATTCCGGACCATGGATCCCGGTGAATGACAGAAATTACGTTTTCGACATCTACCCGCCGATCACCGACTATAAGACCCTGGATCCAACTGGGACTGGAAGGACATTCAAAGTCACACCACCGGTTGGTGATGCGTCCTTGCAATGGCGCATCGTGGACAAATCAGGCTACATTCCCGAGCATACTTGCGGCTCGGACCCGAGCAGTTGCGTGGCGTTGCCGATGGATCAGGATCACGTTCTCCTCTGCCTCATAGACGCGAACACGCCGCCACCAGACCAGACCGAAACGAGTTGCCCGACTCCCGTCCCTGCGCAACCCACGAGGGTGAGGGTCATCCTCAAGTTCCTCGGCAGCAACGCCAACTACTTCGCACAAAGCGTGCTTGTGGGCTGGGATGACGTGCCGGCTCCGCCTTCAACTCTCGCCGTACGGACCTTCCAGGTAAGCCTGCATAAGATCATTGTCGAGAAAAACGGCGAGACCTTCCCGCACAACGGAGACTGGCGCGTATTCGTCAATGTTGGTGGGCAGTGGCGCTACATCAGCAGTATGGCTTCGGACGCCAATACCCATGACTGCAATCACAGCGGCACCTTTAGCGATAATTCCCTGACGGGAAATGAGGATGAGGACTGTTACAGCTACGATTCGCACCCTTGGATCGTGAGCGTCCAGCAGGACACTGACATTAATGTCGGGGTGGGCGGCTTCGAATCAGACGAGATCGACAGCGATTTCTGCCCGTCGTCTCCGGATCCTTTCTACGGTTGTAACTTCGATACTGAATCGTACATAACTCTGTTTCGAGCGAATGACGACCGCATCGGCACCCTGGGCCTTAAAATACCGTCCCCCGGCTACGCAGCGGACCAGATGGTTGCATTCACGTCCGGCAGTTCGATTGCACCGCCCCGATTCACCACCACGAATACAGGAGACCTGTGCCATCTGAGCTTCCCGCTGAGCTGCGACGAATTGCAGTACACAGTCGAGTTTCGCGTTGGAGAAGTGAACTCGGTGCCGGCACCCGTCAGTGGCGGCCTGCAAATCGGAGATCCTCATTACAATAGTTACGTCTCGTCCGCCACGCCGTTCACGCTCTCTAGCTCTGACGCGAGCGCTCAAGGATTCCAGTACCGCTTCCACCGTCAAGGGGACGTCCTACCGACCTACGCCTCGAACCCCTTCCCGGTGCACTGGGCGAATGCTAATTTCGCAGCTAATACCAGCTCGATCAATGTATACCTCACCGGCACGGGCCAAGGTGACGGGACGTATGATCTTCAATATTCTGCCAACAGTTTTGCCAACCTGCTGGAGCCTCGGCATACCGTCACAACGATCCTTGACAACACCCCTCCCGTGGCGACTATCGGCCAGCCCACGGCCACCCAATACACTCACGCCGACATTCTGACGCTCAGCTATCTCGTCTCCGACGGAACTGGTTCGGGCGTGAAGAGCTCTACTCCTAAAATGGATGGCTCGACTAGTCTTCCGGACAACACGCCAGTGACGGGAAATGGGCAGATGATTCCCCTGCTGATCATGCCGCTCGGCTCGCACACGTTCTCGGTGGATTCAGTCGATAATTTAAACAACGCAGGCACCAATTCGGTGACCTTCACCATCATCGTTACACCCGACAGCCTTATAACCGAAGTGAACGAATTTCTCGGGCTCGGTTGCATTGACAATGCCGGAATCGCAAACTCGCTTGCCTCCAAGATGGGTGCGGTCAAGAACGCCATTGCCAACGGACAGATTCAGACCGCCATCAACATCCTGTCGGCCTTTATCAAGGAGGTCCAGGCGCAAGCAGGCAAGCATATCTCCACGACCTGCACGGCTGGCGGGCACACGTACCATCCTGTGCAGACCTTGATTGGTGATGCCCAGTACCTGCTAGGCGTCCTGGGCGGGCAGTTAAAAGCTAACCCGATCATGGGTTCTGTAGTCAACATCACCCTGGCTGGCATCTCCGGAGCGACGGTCAATTTGTTGAACTCGACGAAAGCCGTAGTCGCTACCGCCACCACGGATGTGGCCGGCTTCTACTATTTCGCCGTAACCGGCGCATTGAACATCGGGAAAACCTATACCGTCAAAGTAACGCCCCCGAGTGGTTACAAGAGTTCTGCGCCGTCCTCGCAAAGCTTCAACTGGTCGGCAAACACGGTTACGCTGGCGAATTTCGGTCTGCGCTGACAGTGTCAACTGCTAATGTTACGTGTCGGGGGCGCACAGGCCAGAAAACGGGACGTGCATCGAGGCGAGGTCAAGAGCGCTGCGCAGACGCGGCTGTGCAACGCACCAACTTTGCCTCATAACTGAAAAGCAAAACTGAAAAACAAAGAAGAGACCCTTGGTGCCGGGAGGGGGAGTCGAACCCCCAAGGGCCGAAGCCCGGCGGATTTTGAGTCCGCTGCGTCTGCCAGTTCCGCCATCCCGGCTAAGTGCATAAAGCGGCAAGAAACAACAGCTTAATTGACGGTGTGAGCCTTTGCAACCGGCACCTTCTCTGGACGCGCCGCGAGCACACCGCGGCCTCACAGAGAGTTCAAGAAAGTGAGCACGTCTTTCTTCGCTCCCAGAGGAAGCTGAAGGAATTTTTGGGTCACTTCACTGGCTTCGCCCTTGTGGCGGGCGATTGCAGCCCCCAAGCGCACTGAATCGCCGTCATGCATGAAGCGGGAGTGCGTTCTGAGTCCCCAGAGCGGCGCAGTCCTGATCTTCTTTCTTCCATCATGGATAGCTTTATACGAAAAGCCGGCGCGATTCATGACCTTGTCTACCTCACTGAAAGAAACTTGGGCGGATTGCTTTGATTTGTATAACGCTCGAATCGATTCTGAAGGCACTGCGTAGTGCTCGACGATTGAAATGGCGATGCCATCCCCGGTGCCGACATCGTGGAGCAGGAAATCGCTGTACGGGTGAAAAGTCTTTCCTCCCAGGACATCGGGAACCGTGAATTGGCCTCCGTTCACTTTGGTCCCGGCCTTGGCGGTTGTAAGCGTGCTGAGGTGGCAGGTGGCGCATCCGATGCGGGCAAAAATCTTCGCTCCGCGCTTCGCCGCTTCGGTTGCCGCCAGAGTCTCATCCCGAGGAGGCACTTTCGAAGCGCGCATGAAGCGGGCAAAGCGATCGATATCTTCCAGGTTGTCGGCGGGGTCTGGCTTATCGTTCGGCTCAGTGACTGACTTGGGATTGCAAATCGAAGTCACCTCCTTCGGAAAAAGGCGATTGGTGATGCCCATTTCATTGAGGTACGCATCCCCGGAGAAAGAGAGCAAGCTCGCATGCTGATCTTTCCATCCAAATCGTCCAACCGCGGTTTGGCCGTCCGCCTCGAGGACCGGCACCCGTAGCGCCTGTCCGCAAATCCTGCCGTGGTTGGAGCGACACTGGTCCTTGCTTATGCTCAGCAGCGTGTCATCCGAGACGGCCTCAATAAAGCCGTCGCCCAATGTGTTGACTGCAATCCGCCTGGTCCGAATGGTCTCGGTCGCAGGGACGTGTTCCTGAACTTCGGGGCAAATGGCGCGATCGTTGATCAGGGTGCGTCCGTTGATCACTTCCTGGCCGTGGTCGATCGGAATGCTCGGATTCTCGAACAGGCCGCCGGGACCTAAATGCCCGACGCGCAACTCCGTGACTTGACTCACCGCGCCGGAAGTCGGGTTTTGGTGGCATTCACGACACGATTGAGCATTGTAGATCGGGCCCAGCCCGTCTTTTTCGGTTTGCTCCACCGTGTCGAAGTGCGTCTTATCGGCGTCGTGCACTGACTGCGAAACAAAATCGGGGTCGATGGTCTGGTTGTCGAAACCGCTTGGAGCCTCTGTCGCTGTACTCGTAGACGCTGCCCAGCTGAGCAACACGAGGCCCAGAGCCAAGAGAGTTGCGGAAAGCATCATCGCCGTTTTCATTGGATTCTCCCTGGGTGTC
>DATFVD010000158.1:0-4790 GCA_035260505.1 Terriglobales bacterium | reverse complement strand
CGATGGCGCAGTCGAAAACTCCCCAACCCGAAGAATCTGGGCCCTCGTTTCACGCCGTCGCCAATTGCTGCCTCAACCACGATTGCTGCTGCCGCGTAGCCACCCTGGAGTGGGCGCATCCCGCTTTCAGTCTGCTCTCTTTCTTTAGTCCTCCGATCGAACCCGTGCGTACGCAGCAAAGAGCAATCCTGCTCTCAAGCGACATTACGGGACACGATACCGCCCGCGCCCCTCCTCGCAGCTAAGTACCTCTCGCCAAACTCTGGAAAATAGCGCCCCCGGGAAAGACACCTTACGGTTGCGCGCGTGTCCAGCCCCTAAAAGGGGCGCCCGATTTCGCAAATCTTCCAGCATCGCTGAAGCGACGCACTGATAGAAATCGGCATGATTCGGCTCTCTCTGAAGACGACGCCGAAAGTCGGCCCTTTTCACCGCTCTGTTTTGGTGTCGAGGAGATCGACAAACTCGTAAGGATTTAAAGCATGGCTCGCCTCAAGCTGCTCGCATTTGCTGCTTTGTTGTTGATGACTTCCGCTGCGTTCGCCAACATCTACGGTGCGATCCGCGGCGTCGTGCACGATCCCCAGCATCGTCCCATCCAAGACGCCATGGTGATGCTCAAAGCAAAATCGTCGGACTGGGCAAAAAGCGTCACCACCGATGCCACCGGCGAATTCCAGTTCAACGCTGTGCCGCTCGGCGATTATTCCGTCAGTATTGCCAGCCAAGGCTTCGCCCAAACTTCACAAAACGTCACGGTCAGTTCGGGAACCGTGCCGGTCTTGCACTTTCTTTTGAAGGTCGCAACCGCGAACGCCAACGTCACTGTCTCCGCGGCACCCGAGGTGGCCCCAACCGATTCCGCCACACCCACAACGCTTGTCAGCCGCCTTGACATCGAGCGCACTCCTGGCGCCGACCGCACCAACAGCCTGGCCGTGATCACAGACAACGTCCCTGGCGCCTACGTCACCCATGACCAACTCCACGTCCGCGGCGGCCATCAGACAAGCTGGCTGGTGGACGGTGTCCCAGTACCCAACACCAACATTGCGTCCAATCTTGGACCGCAGTTTGACCCCAAGGATATCGACTACATGGAAGTGAATCGCGGCAGCTACGGCGCGGAATTTGGCGACAGGACGTATGGAGTGTTCAACATCGTCCCCCGCTCAGGATTCGAACGCAACAATCAGGCCGAGCTCGTGTTGAGTGTGGGCAACTTTTATCAGACGAACGACTCGTTCAGTTTCGGCAGTCATACCCAACGCTTCGCATACTACGGGAGCGTCAATGGGAACCGCAGCGATCTAGGACTCGAGCCGCCCATTCTCCAGATCGTGCATGATGCCGCCAACGGCTACGGAGGTTTCGGCTCGTTCATTTTCAATGTCGATCCTTCTAATCAAATGCGCCTAGTCACTGCACTGCGGAAGGACTATTACCAGGTCCCCTACGATCCGAACTTTAATGATCTGCAAAGCTCGCTTTGTACGACGTGCGACAGCAGCGGTCTCCGCGACAGCGACCGGGAAACCGACGCCCTGATCAATGCCTCGTGGGTTCATACCTTCAACTCGAAGCTGTTGTTGACCGTCTCACCCCTATTCCATCGCAACACGACCGACTACGAGAGTGCACCAAACGATTACCCCACCGCCACCAGCGATCATCACTCGTCAACCTATGCCGGAGGCCAGGTGAGCTTCGGCGCGAACTTCTCTAAGAATGATCTGCAAGTTGGCTTCTTCGGATTTCACCAGAATGACAATCACCAGCTCGGCATCCTCTTCAATTGCCCGACCAACGGCGACCCCAATTTTTCGACTTGCGATCCGACAAAGCTGGCGCCACCTTTTGCCGACTCCGAGCCCGCGTCCGGCGGCCTGGCCGCCTTCTTCCTCGACGAAAAATTCAAGCCCTTCTCTTGGCTCACGCTCTCCGCCGGAGTCCGTCCGACCCACTTCTCGGGCAACATCTCCGAGAGCGCTATCAGTCCGCGCTTCGGCGCAACCGTCACGGTACCGCATCTGCGCTGGACCTTCCGAGTATTCTACGGACACTACTATCAAGCGCCCCCATTGCTCACCGCGTCCGGCGCACTCGTTAGTCTGTGCAAAGAGAACCAATGCAAGTTCATCCCACTGAACGGCGAGCGTGATGAAGAGCATCAGTTCGGCGTGACCATCCCCCTCCGTGGATGGACGCTCGATGCCGACACTTTCCGGACCCGCGCCCATAATTTCTTCGACCACAACACCATCGGAGAATCCAATCTCTTTTTCCCTCTGACCATCGACAAGGCCCTGATCCGCGGATGGGAACTCACGCTCCGTTCACCGCGCATCGCCCGTCGCGCCCAGCTTCATCTCGCCTATTCGAACCAGGTTGCCTACGGTGGCGGTGCCATCACCGGAGGTTTGACCGACGGCACCACTAATCTCTGCGATCCGAGCCCGGGACTCTGCCAGCTCGACCACGATCAGCGCAACACGCTCAACATCGGCACCGACATCTCTCTGCCGTGGCGTTCCTACGCATCGACCAACGTTTACTACGGCTCCGGCTTCAGCAACGCCTACCCAGGCAGTCCTTATCCCGGCGGCTACCTCCCCGGACACACCACCTTCGATCTCTCGCTGGGCAAGGATTTCGGCGAGCGAACTTCCGCATCGCTGAACGCACTAAACGTCGCCAACCGCCGCATCGAACTCGATAATAGCCAGACCTTTGGTGGCTTCCACTGGAATAACCCGCGCGAAATCTATGTCGAGCTGAGGTATCGGTTCCGGTATTGAGCATCGAGTGATTAGGATGGAGGTACCTCGACAGAATGAGTGCGAGTTCTTCCGGGGACCTGACACCTGCGCCCTGCTCTTGGCGTTTGACGCTGTTCCGGTGCGCTCCGTATAATGCAGAGCGTCCATACCCTGATCACCACGCTTGCGGTCAGCGTGAACAAAGCCGGGCATCGTGCGCGACTTGCGGACTCGCTGCTCCGGTTTCAGGTCTAGGTTTGTCTATGTTTCAGGTTTGATGACTGATAAGCTCGGGTTGCATCAGTTTCGTTGAGCCCATGGAGCTGGAAGCTTCCAGCATTTCCGAAAAATCCGAAGGAGTTCAAAGGATCCAATGATTAAGAAGTTTGCAGGCGTCACCATGGCCGTAGTGTTCGGCCTCTCCCTATTTACTCTGGCCCAAGCCGACCCAGCTGCCGGCGCTCCCGCCGCAGCTGCCACCACTCCTAACGCTCCCTCGGCTGCTGCCGCGGCGGCGGTCAAGGCTACTGGCACCAAAGTCGGCACCATCAACATCGAACAGGCGATCTTCGCCTCCAACGAAGGGCGGCGGGATTTCGACGTGCTCGCCAAGAAGTTTGAACCCAAACAGAACGAACTGAAGGGCTCCGCCGACGAAATCGACAGCCTCAAGAAGCAGCTCAATGCCCAGCAGGACAAGTTGAATGAGGAGTCGCGCGATAAGCTCGTAAAGCAGATCGAGGCCAAACAGAAGAGCTTCGATCGTTCCACGCAGGATGCGCAGGAAGATTTCCAGAACCAGCAGGGCGAGATCGGAAATAAAATCCTCACCAAGATGGCTCCACTCATCGTGAAGTATGCCAGCGAAAATGGCTACGGCATGATCCTGGACACGTCCCAACAGTGGCCCCGTGGCCCGGTGATCTGGTACGGACCGGCCGTCGACATCACGCAGCCGATCGTCGAAGCCTTCAACGTCCAATCCGGTGTGCCGGCGCCCGCTGCGGGTAGCGTGGCTCCCAAGCCAGTGAGACCCGGAACGTCCCCGGCCATCAAACCTGCTGCGCCCGCGACCAAGCCGCCCGCAACCACTCCACCGAAACAGTAGCGACACCGCTCGGATAGTTTCAGCTTTTCTTAAGACCGCGTGCAGACGCGGTCTTTTTTTCGTCTTCCTGGTGGAAAGCCAGTCGCCCGGGCCCGGCGACGGGCGGGGAGACGTTCGGTTGCTCCGCCGATTGAACTCCCTCCGCACGCTCAGGATCAAATCGCAGTCCGCAGGTGTCTGTACAGAATAACGGGCCCGTTCAGAGGACACATGCCATGTTCAGCACACTCGAAAGCAACTGGGACCAGTCTGCCCGTAGGGGACGAGCTACGCTCGCATCCTTCGCCGTGCAAGCCCTTGGGCTGAGCTTGCTGCTTGCAATTCCTTTACTCACGATTCAGCGACCACCCAAACTGCAATGGTTCGACCAGTCGCCGATTATCGTGCCACCGCCAGCACCTGCACCGCTACCAGCCGGACAGCGGCCGATTCATTCGCCGAACACCAACCTAGGACTACAGGCACCCCCAACGATTCCGAACACCATCGCAACCCTAAGCGAACAACCGGTTGCGGCTTTGCCGGATGTAAGCAACCTCGGCGTAGAGGGAGGAACCGGTACCAGAGGACCCGGAGTCTTGAGCTCGATCGGCACCTCCGTTGAGGCTGCTCCGCCGCCTGCCTCTCCTACGCCCCTGCATCCGCTCCAAGTCTCACACTGCGCAGAGGGCAACATCATTTATCGCGTCCAGCCACTCTATCCCCCTCTCGCACGCCAGGCGCGCGTTCAGGGCACGGTCGAGTTGCGGGCGATCATCAGCAAGACAGGTACGATCGAAAATCTGGTCGTGGTTAGCGGACACCCGATGCTGGTCAAATCCGCGATTGAAGCGGTCCGGAAATGGCGGTACCGCCCGTACCTCCTGAACAACGAACCCCTCGAAGTGGAGACCGAAATCACGGTGAACTTTGTGTTGGCGGGC
>DATFVD010000157.1:0-2615 GCA_035260505.1 Terriglobales bacterium | reverse complement strand
ACGCGGATCAGCCACAAATCTTCCGACAGATCCTTTCGCTCGACGATTCGCGCCGCATAGTGCTTGTCCCTTGTAGGAACCATTCATTTCTTCTTCCATCGCCGGCTATTTCAACTTATCATCCGCAAAAACACAACCGGACCGGACCGCTTGCTTCCCGCCTGGTGCCGCAGAATCAATCCTCGCGCACAGACTTGACTTTGCTCACCGGGCGGAAATCCTCCAAGCGGTGTTCTCTCCATGCTTGTTGCTTCTAGAATAGAGCTTGAGGCAAGGCAATAAAACCGCTCCTCTTGAACGAGGAGTCTCAGCCTTGCTAGATCGTTCCGGCGGAAATCGGAACTCTGGAACGCTGAGGTTCTTCCCGCAATCGCACAAAACCATCTGGTTCCCAGCCAGCTCTTTTCCGTTTCCCTGGTTCGGGATTCCCCTGGGGTATCCCGAACGGTCGGCATTGTACACCGGGTTTGCCCTTTCACAGGGCTTTTTTTGCTCCTGCCCGGCTGCTCTGTTCCGTCTTCGATGCTCAATGTCTCAAAAGAATGTTCGCTCAGACTATAAATGTCTTAGAATCAAAACAGTCTAGAGCGCCCGTAGCTCAGTTGGATAGAGCGTCTGCCTTCTAAGCAGAGGGTCGGGAGTTCGAATCTCCCCGGGCGCGCCACTTCTTTGGGCAGTTTGTTTTCAACGACTTCCCTCGAATACCATTGAGTTCGTTTCGAACTTCAATTTCACGCTCGGTCCGAGTGGAACCAGTCAAACTTTGATTTGTCCGGTAAGCGCGTTAACCAGGAGTTGCCAGACCCAAATGGACCCATGTTTGGGGACACTTTGTACGATTTGCGTTGTACAATCGCGCTCCAACGCGCGGGGTGGCAGATATATGACGAATCCTGGGCATCATTTCGTGGCGGTAATTGGCGGTGCGATTTCAGGCTCGGTGGCGGCGGAAATTCTGGCGGATCACGGAATTCGAGTCGCCGTGTTCGAGCAGAACACGCGGCCGTACGGCAAGATCGAAGACGGTCTGCCGCGTTGGCACGTGGAGCAGCGCAAACAGGAATACGGCCGAATCGACGCGCGCATGAAGAAGCCGAATGTGTATTTCATTCCCTCTATCAAGCTAGGCCGAGATTTTAATCTGTCCCAGCTTTTTGAGTGGGGCTTTTCGGCGGTGGTTCTCGCCAATGGCGCGTGGCGCGACCGAGAATTGGGCGTGCCGGAAGCGGAGCAGTACGTCGGCAAAGGCCTCATCTACCAAAACCCCTTTATCTACTGGTACAACCACAAGAACGAAAAGGACTATCTCGGACCGCGCTATGAAACGCCCGACGAAGCGGTGGTGGTGGGCGGCGGGCTGGCGTCCATTGACGTGGTCAAGGTGCTGCAGCTCGAAAACTACGAACGTGCGTTGAGGGCTCGCGGCATTCAGACGGGCATGCATGAGTTGGAAAAAGGTATTCCGGAGGTATGCAAAGCACACGGCATCAAGCCGGAAGAGTTGGGCGTAAAGGGCTGCCTCTTAATTTATCGCCGCCGCGAACAGGACATGCCGATGGCGCAACCACCTGACAACGCGACGCCCGAGCAGGTCGCCAAAACGGAACAGGTTCGGCAGAAAATGCTGCGCATTGCGCGCGACAAATTCCTGTTTCGCTTCCAGGATCGCAGGCTGACGACCGGGATCATCGTGGAAAATGGACGGCTCGCAGGGCTGAAGGTGGTTGAAACGAAAATCGAGGGCCGCAAGGCGGAACCGATCCCCGGCTCGGAACAGGAACTCCGCGCGCCGCTGGTGGTTTCTTCGATCGGCTCGGTGCCGGAGAAACTTTCCGGGATCAACATGAATGGCGAATACTACACATTCACCGGCAAGGATGTGCCGCGATACACGGCGATGGACCGCGTATTCGGCGTGGGCAACGTGGTCACGGGACAGGGAAATATCCGCGTGTCGCTGGTGCACAGCCAGAAGGTGACCAAGCGCGTGGTGGATTGCATGAAGGGCGACGAGGGAAGCGCTGGCGCCGCCGGCAGTGCAGAACAACAAGTCGCGGGTGCTATGGACGCGATTGGGAAGCAGATTGACCTGATCCCACAGCTTTCGACTTTCGCTTGCGATTGCGCCGCTTCATAACCCTACAATTTTAACGCAAGGAGTACAGGTGCGCTGAGTGCTGCGCCGCACGAAGCGCCAAATAGTAAGGAGGATAAAATATTCCGATTCGCGGGGATTTTGACTTATGTAGCGGCGGCCTTCAGGTTGGCATCTCTTCAAACGTCAGGGCACGGCTTAAGCCGTGCCAAATCGACGTAACATGAATTGTGTAACGAATACGATCTATTCGAGATCGGGCGGAGTCACCTTAGCAATCCAGGAGTCGTAGTCGGAAGTGAAGCCCGCTTTTTGCTGCAGGGCATGAACTTGGCGCTCCACCTCCGCCATCTGGTCGTCTGAAAGCTGTGGGATCACTTCGATCTGCTTCCCAATCGCGCCCATGGCGCTCGCGACTTGCTGTTCAGCACTGCCGGCTCTAGCGTCGAAGTTTCCATCGTCGCCCTTCATGCAATCCACCACGCGCTTGGTCACTTTCTGACTGTGCACCAGCGACACA
>DATFVD010000156.1:0-3184 GCA_035260505.1 Terriglobales bacterium | reverse complement strand
GCTCGGGTGACCTGCTGGCAATCGTTGGTAGCAATCCAGAGCTGGGTCCAGGCCTTGAAACCTGGTGCCGTTTCACCCGCAATACCTTAGTCGATTCGAGTGCCGAATCGGGCCGAATGCGCTGGCTGATCCGGTGCGGGGAGGCCCCGGCCGATGCCGACAATGATCGCCCGGTCGGTTCACGTCTCTGGTTGTATACAAACTTCGATTGTAACCTGCATTGCGACTATTGCTGCGTTCGTTCGTCGCCTAAAGCTGCCCGGAAAGAACTGGGGCTCGCTCGGGTGCAGCGGATTGCCAGCGAGGCAGCAGAACTGGACGTCAAAGAGATCTTCTTGACCGGGGGCGAACCGTTTTTACTCAAGGAGATTGGCGATATCCTGGCCGCTTGTACATTAGCGGCTCCCACGGCTGTGCTTACTAACGGGATGCTACTGGTGGGGTGGCGGCTGGAAGCTCTCCGTTCGTTGCCGCGGGATCGGCTCACCTTGCAAATTAGCCTTGATAGTCCTACCCCTGAGCGGCACGATCAACACCGCGGAAAAGGCACTTGGATGAGTGCATGGAAGGGAATTCAGTCTGCTCGCGAGGAAGGCTTCCGGGTGCGATTGGCTGCGACGGTTTCAACCGACGAGGAAGCTGACGAGTGTCGCCGGTTCCTCGATTCTCATCAGATTGGTGAGGAAGACCGGGTGATTCGCCGGATTGCGTTGCGAGGTTTTGCCTCGGACGGTGTCGCGTTGGCCCGCGCGGATTTGGTGCCCGAAGTAACGATCACCGCGGAGGGAGTTTATTGGCATCCAGTCGGCGCGGCCGATCCCGATCTGCTAGTTACTCGCGATATCTTTCCGTTAGCTGAAGCTTTTGCCGCGGTCCGTCGCGCATTCGACCGCGAAAGCGAGCATCGCAATAGGTTGGCGACCATCTTCAATTGCGCGTGATGTTGGGTGCCGGCTAGCCGAGCGATTGAACATTAGCGGTTAAACAAACCGCTGGCTGCTGGTTGGATAGGACAACATATTGGCTTGGCGTCGAGAGGATTATTTTCATGAAGCAGTTTTCCCAAGCCCTCACGGTGATCAGTCAGCATCGGCTGCTGAAGGCACTGGATGAAAGGTCTCAGGAGGAACTCGCGGGGACTGCTAACGTTCGGGAGTATCAGGGCGCCGAAGTTCTGTACCACGAAGGAGAGGATGCAACCGATGTGTGGATTGTCGTGACCGGCCAAGTCGAGCTGGTCAAGCTGACAAGCAAGGGTCACGAATTCATGATGGAATTGGCCGCGCCGCAGGACCTGTTCGGCGCAGTTTTTTATGTCGAGTGTCCTCGATATCCGGTCACAGCGGTGGCGATGCAACCGTCGAGAGTGTTGCACTTTCCGATCCGAGACATGCACGATCTGTTGGCCCGGAATCATCGTTTTATGAAAGAAGTGCTGGCTGACACTTGTCGCCGACTGTGTCACGCCCAAGACATGCGCGGGTTGAGCATCGAAGATGTTCCTAAACGAATTGCCGGCGCGCTGATTTACCTTTTTGAAAAGTTCGGTCCGGAGATACCCGAAAGCAGGGTTACGTTGGCTAAGTTAGCGGGCACGACGGTCGAGTCCGCGATCCGCATGTCGCGGCAACTGGTCGATGCGAAGATCATCAGCACCGAGCGGGGCAAAATCGAAGTGTTGTCGCCAAAACGCCTTTATGAGTTTGCCGCAGAAGGCCAGGTCACTGATCGTTTATAGCCGTTTGATGTCGCCGCAAAAGTAGGACTACCATGTTTCGACTTTCTAAACTACGGCAACATGCCGATCGTCAACTACGGCTCGCTATGGTCATGTCTCTGCAGCTAGTTGGCAACATGCCAGCGGCTTTCCTCGCCGCGCCGCGGACGACTTCGGCAAGTGAGGGGTGGATGTAGATAATGTCTACGAGCGAGTGAATGTCGTTGCGCCATTTCATGATCGGCAGGACGGCGTGCAGCAGCACGGACGCCTGGTAGCCGACAATGTGGCAGCCCAGGATTCTGTGGTCAGGCGCGACGAGTAATTTGCAAAGGCCGTGCTCTTCTTTCACAGCGCGGCCTTTGGTGGTGTTCATGAACGGGACCGACGCGGCAACGTAGGGTGTGCCGCTCTTCTTCAACTCTTCCTCGGTCGCACCGACGCCGGCGATCTCGGGTGACGTAAAGACTGCGTGCGGCATTGGACCGTAGTTAATGGGTTCGTCTCGGCTCTCTGCGATTTGCTTAGCCAGATACTCGCTCTCGAAGTTCGCTGCATGGGTAAACATGTAGCGGCCAGCGATGTCACCCATCGCATAAACGCCTTCGACCGGCGTGCGCAACCGATCGTCGGTCTCAATGTAGCCGTGCGCGTTCGGCTTCAGGTCCGTATTTTCGATGCCGATGTTGTCGCTGTTCGGCGCGCGGCCAATACAGAAAAGCAGCGCTTCGCTGTCGCGCTCGGATTGGGTGCCATCGGCGTGGGCAATCCTGATGTGAAAACGCGAACCGTCGTGCGTGGCGGACCCAATTGTCGAGTTGAATGTTACGGGCACGCGCGTAGAGAAGCCTTTCATAAAAACAGCGCGTGTCTCATTATCCTCGCGGTCCAGGAGTTGATCGCGGCGGACGACGAGCAACGTGTCCACGCCCACGCCGTGAAAGAAGTGGCCGAGCTCGCAAGCGATGTAGCCGCCGCCGATGATGGTTATCGACTTCGGCATTTCGCGGATTTCGAAGACGTCGTCGCTGCTCCAATATGGCACGTCAAGCGGAGGGCGTTGCGGTCGGCTACCTGTAGCCAGGACGAGTTTGTCGGCAGAGATGGAATTGCCGTTTACCCGGAGAGCTCGGTTAGCGGCAAACGTGGCCTGGCCGCGATAGAGCGTGACGCTAGTCCCAAGCGCGTTTTCCAGGATGCCGTCGTATTTTTTCGTGAAGTCGAAGGTGTCACGGAGAATCGCGTCGGGATCCGGCATGCGCACGGTCGTCTCGAAACCAAACCGCTCCGCCTTGCGCGCGTGTTCGGCGGCGTCCGCGTAGCCGATGAGCAATTTTGAAGGGATGCATCCGCGATGTGGACAAGTGCCACCCAGTGGTCCTTTTTCGACGAGCGCGACATTCATCCCTTTCGCCCCGCAATCAATGGCGGTCGAAATCGCGTTGCCGCCACCGAACACAATGAGAT
>DATFVD010000155.1:0-14757 GCA_035260505.1 Terriglobales bacterium | reverse complement strand
GGTTGCGCGAAGGGCGGCAACGGCACGGGTAGCGGAATTACGGTCAGCGTTAGTGATGGCAACATTCCCGCGATTTACCCGAATCAGCATGTGACATTCACGGCCACGGTGACGGGCACAGCCAACCACACCGTTACCTGGAGCCTGAGCGGCACAGGATGCACCGGCGCGGGAAATCCGTGCGGCACGATCGACAAGAATACCGGCGCCTACGTGGCACCCGCGGCTCCGCCGAGTCCAGCGACCTTGACAATCACAGCCACCTCCGCGGCTGATAGCACAGCGACTGGCAGTGACACAGTGCACATAGTCCTGATTACAGTGACGGTGACGCCGGCGACGGTGACAGTTGGGCAAAAGCTGGTGCAGCAGTTCACCGCCGTCGCGGTACCGGACGACGCGCCGCAAACGTTCACTTGGGCGTGCACGCCAACCACCAGTTGCGGAAACCTTGTTCAAGACCCAAACACTTCCGGTCTGGCGGTCTATACCGCGCCGCTCACCAACGGGCCTGTGGTGGTGGCGGCAACTTCGACAGTTCAGCAGTCCTCCCCGGGCGTTGGTCAAGCCAAGGTTCAAGTTGTGACCTCGCGCCTGCCTTCGGGCCCGTACGCGTTCCGGTTTTCGGGATACGACAACAGCAATCCCCCTAACCCCGTGGCCGTGGCGGGAAGCCTCAGTGCTGGCTCCAATGGCACGATCACGACGGGAGTCGAAGATGTACTCACCGCCGGTGCGTTCACGGAGTACGCCATTACTTCGGGCTCGTATATTCCGATTTCCGGCAGCAACAACATGGGGACACTTACGCTGAGCCTTAGCAGCGGCACAACCAACATATACACTGCGGTTCTTACGTCGTCGGGCATCATTCGGATGATCGAATCGTCATCAGACGGCACTGGTATAGCCGGCTCCGGCATCTTGCAAAAGTCGGCGGCAAGCACAGTATTCAACGCTGGCGCGCAAACATTCGCATTCGGTTTCACTGGTGTGGACTCGACCGGCGGCCGGGTTGGGTATGTTGGCATGCTACCGATGACTCCAAGCGGAACCGGTGGGACTATCAGCGGCGGACTGCTCGATGCTAACGACAACGGCGCAACGACCAACGTGTGTGGCACGCCACCTTGCAACGTTGCGGGCTCATACCAACTCGACCCTAACATCTCCGGATTGTGGCATATGACTCTAACCACCGCCCAAACGCAACATTTTGACTTCTTTGTTTCTGGCGGGCAAACACAAACCAAGACCGGTCCCAATGCGCTGACGCTATTTGCCATTTCCACTGACTCCGTCGACGGGACTCATCCCGCGCTTTCCGGATCCATGGTCTACCAGGTCCCGATGACCTATAACAACGCCGCATTCAGCGGCACATTGGTTTCAAATCTGACTGGGACGTTGGCGAACGTCTCGCTGACGCGCGGCACCACCGATGGTACATCGGGAGGAACAGGAGGAGCAGGCGGCTTCACGGGCAGTTTCGATCAAAACGATAATGGAGCGATTATTTCGGTGCTGCCGACGTCGCCATTCTCTTACACGTACGTAGCGAGTGGCACTAACGGACGATATATCTTCCAGATGCTGGGCAATCCGGCCGCGAGCCCGGCAGTAGCGCCCCTTCCGTTTGTTCTGTATGCCAGCGGGGCGAATCGTGGTTTCCTGCTCGATCAGTCCAGCACGGCGGTAATGACCGGCACAATGGACCCGCAGCCCTCGACAGCGTCTTACACGCCGACGGAGTTGCCAGGCACCTTTGCGGCGGCAACGATCAGCAACAGCGACTCCAGTATTGCGCCGGTGGTCCAGAACCTTCTGCTCACATCGACAGGAGGGGGAACTTTCAACGTCGCTGGAACGCAGAATCCCGGGAACCAAGCGCTGAGCGGTGGGAAATACACGATGACGAGTTCAGGAGTGGGCACGATCACACTGACCGCTCCACCCCCTCCAACAAGTGCGATCTACGCCATCGACTTTGATTCTTCGAATTCGGTGATTACCGATTTCATGATGATCGGCACAACCAGTGGAACTCCGAGTTCCATCATTTTCGCGCAGGAGTAATAGAAGGCAGAAGGTTAGAAGTCGGATTGCGGAACTAATACCCAAGCCGTGCGCGCTGGCTTCGCTCGTCGCTACCGGCCTTCCTGTGGATCAATAAGTCAAAGCCCCAACCACAGGGGACACAGAGGAACGCAGGAGAACCTGTGATTCCCCTCTGTACTCCTCTGTGTCCCCTGTGGTTAAGGGTTTGCTATTTCCCGCGAAGTACGGCCTTAGCGGTGGCGAGATTGTCGAAGCGGTCGTAGGCGCGGACCACGACGACGTGGTCATTTGCGGTGCTCTCGGCCATCAGCGCCGGCGCAGCGTCAGGTTGCGGCACAGTGATGTGAAAGTCGTAGCCTTCCGTTTTCGAATCGGACAACTGGCCGACCGGCTCGACGAACTGCCAGTCACCGCCATCCAGCGAATACTCCGCCCGCTTGATCGGCGAAAACGAATCGCTGGCGCGGAAATGCACGTGAATCTGTTTTCCGTCGACAGTTGCAGTCAGGTTGTCGATGACGGGAGGCGTGGTGTCAACTTCGAACCGGTTGCCGACACGTTCAGCGTAGAGAGCTTCTCCGGGCGAATGCGAGGGCGCATCGGAGGCGATGACTTTCACGGTATAGCCGCCGTCAGGTAGAAGACTGGCGTCGAGAGAGTAGTAGCGATCGGAGAGATTATTTTTCAGCAGCAGCCAGCGCGATTCGCCGTCGCCGCGGTAGTAGACGCTGTAGACGAGCTGATCGTCATTGTCGTCATGCGCCAACCAGCGGATGCCGACAGAATCGCGGTCGCGGATCGGGGGGGGCGGGGGATCGAAACGCGGTTGCCCGGGAGGAGGCGCCTCGCTGCCCGACACGTGGGAAGTAGGCTGATAGCGATAGCCGGGGAGCACCGTGATCTCATCAATTTCAGGGGCTACATTCTTCGGCAGGTAGTTCAGCAGGACGGAGTCAACGCGAGGAGCGGGATTAGCCGCGTGAAGTACGGACTTCCACTGCACGAAACGCGCCGGCGGAATCTTGAGTTCAGAATCGGCGGCGAGGGCGACGGTGAAATTAATGCGCGTCCAGGGACTCCAGTTGCGATCGGGATTGTCCACGTTTCCGCTGCGAGCATAGAGTTCGATATTGGAATTTCCGGCGCTGCGGATGCTGGCTCGTCCCCAGAGCGAAAAGACGCGCGCGTCGAAGACATCGCTTTCGTACGTCCCTTCCGACTCTAGACCGGGGCCGAGGACGAAAATCTTTCCCAGGTTGCTGCCAGAGGCATAGAGGCCTCCGCCAGGCGCGGCGGCCAAGGCGGTGATTTGCGTGGCGCTGGCCTTCATCAGATCGGTGAAATCGTCGACGCCGTTGATGGCAAAAATGTGACCGCGGTTGCCGGTGCCGGCGATGAGGCGCCCGTGCTGATCGAAGGCTAGGGCGTAGACGAGATCTTCGTGCGAACTCCACAAACGCGACGGAGCGCCATCAGGCGCGATGCGATAAATCTCGGAGCCGCCGGTAGCGCCAAGTCCGGGAGCGGGGAACGGAGACGTGGGTGTGGTGGAAGGCGCGGTCAGGGTTAGATTGCCGCCGGGTGCAGGAGAAGTCTGCGGCGGAGTGGAGAGAGAGACGCCCATTCCCGGGGTCGCACCTCCGGGACGCTTTTCTCCGGCCGCAGCGACATAGATATTGCCGGCGCCGTCGATAGCGAGCGCGGTAATTTCTTTCTTGGGCGCGCTGTAGAGAACGAACGCTTCGCCATTCGGCGCAATGCGATAGACCAGCCCGCTGCCATCGGAGCCGGCGATGAGATTTCCGTTGGGATCGAGCGCGAGAGCGCGAATGTGGACTTCATCGCTCTTGAAGAAGAGCGAGTGCTGGCCGTTGGAACTAACTTTGTAGATTTCACCGTGATCGCCGGTGGCGGCATATAGCGTACCGGCGCGGTCCAGAACGATGTCCCAGATGTACTTGGAGCCGGGATCGAAGTAGGGGGTCGCGCTCCAGGATGCCTTTGCAGCACGATCTGCATCCTTGGCGGCTTTCGCCGAATCGAGACGCTGGGATTCGAGGTACCGGGCTTCCAGACGATAGACCTTGCCGTCGGGGGCGGTGGCGGCGTAGACGATGCCTTTCTTGTCGACGACGAGAGACTGCACCTGCAATTCCTGCGGCTCGAAAATGGTCGTGCTTTGACCATCCGGCGTGATGCGATAGACGCGGGCCGGAGAGCCTGCAGCGGCGTAGATGTTGCCCCCGGAATCAGATGCGATCGACCAGATGTAGGTCGAAGGCGTGGTCGCGATCGCCTTGAAGGCCGGGGCAAGTTCGAGGCCGCCCTCACTGCGCAGAGCGATGCCCTTGGCAGTGCCCTTGATCAGTTCTTCGAATTTGGATTGTTCCCACGTGCGGGTGCCTTCGGCGAGGGCAAATACGGAAAGGGCGATGGTGGAAACAATGAGTGCTGATAGCAGCGCGAACGTCTTACGTGCCAAAGTCATACCTCATTTTAAGGGAATGGAGGGCCGCGCGTCCCCGCCCGGCGGACGGGCGAGACGCCCGTCGTTTCGCTTAAGCGACAGCTACTTGATACTAATCGTCAGCATCTGCGCGCCGGAGACGACATAGTCGAGCGGATCAGTGGAAGCTTCGCTGACCGACGACTCACCGAGCACGACCATGTCCTGGGTGCCACGCATGTTGTCCATGACGTTCATGACGGAAAGCGGCAGCGTCGGCATCACTTTGTCGGCGACCATGGCTTCGGGGCCGGAATCGAGAAGAGAAACATACACGCGATCGTTGGCGCGCTCCTTGTTCAGCAATGCGATCGTCGGCGCCAGGCCCAGACCATGGTTCATCATCGGTGTACCGCGGTGCATGCGGTCGAGCGTGTCTCCATCGCTGACCAGGATACGCAGCGTTCCCTTCGAAGTGGAGGTCGGAATCCGTATGGCAATCTGGCGCACCAATCGCTCGCCTCGATAGGGACGAATCACGGTCTCAACCATAATCTGGTCGCCGGGACGAGCTTCTGTCATGTCGGTGCGCGCAGCTTCCAGGCGAGCGGACCGGCGCTCGCGGACAAGATCGAAATCGAGCTTAACGCCCTGAACGTCAGGAACGTCGAAGGCATTCGTATAGATGCGTCCAAAACGGTCGCCAATGGTGGCGGCGGCCAAAGCAGCCGCGGGCTGCCCATTGTCTTGCGGGGCAAACATGTTGCGCAGCGTGACGTCGGGATACCCTTTCACGCTGAGCACGCCATTCATGCGATAGGTAATGTCCTCGGCATATTCGTTGGTGCCATGCAGTGCATTGAAAACTGTGGCCATCATGGCGAGCGGGCTCAGCCGCGCGTTATTCAGAACTTCATAGTGGAATTCTTTAGTCGCGGTTCCCGGTCCATTGTGCAGCGCCACGGTCACCGGAATCATCTTCGACTCTCGCCCGGGCACGCCCATAATGCCGTTCTGGCGGTCCTGCACGAAGGCGCCCACGGTCTCGGTCGTGTTGACGATCTTGAACGCATTCAGTGGCGAAGGCAGCGTGGCCAATACGGTAGCTTTGGTCATCGGCAAGTCCACTTCACCAAACTGCAAGAGCGGATGTCCGCAGGCGAGCAAGCGCTGCGGATCGATGTAGGTCACAGTGCAGGTGGCGGCAATATCCATGTCGCCACGAACCAGCACGGCGCTGACGGCGGATCCAGGCTCAATCGGTTCCGGCTGTTTGCGATCGCTCGCGGAGCCAATGCCCATCACGGGAACAATACCTGCGTCGGCGAACTGCGACGCATAGCGCTGCAAGGTGTCGCCAGAAAAACCGTTGAACACGAGCGGAGTCTCGATGGGCGTCAGATAGTTGCTGTAGTTCTGAGACGGGAGCGTCGCGTTTTCACCGGGGCTTGCGGTTTGCGTGGTTCCGCTTTGAGTCGGAGGATTGGCGTTCGGATGACTTGTGCCGGAACCATTCGCCCGCGCCGGGGCTGGACGATGATCGAGCGCGTTGATCTCCAGCATCTCTTCGATCGGCGTCACGCCCGCGATCGGTTCCTTCGAGAATTCGCCGATGCGGAAAGCAAGGGCGCCCGCGAGCTTACCGTCAAAATAGACGGGGCTGCCGCTCATTCCAGCAACCACACCCGTATATTCGGGCTTGGTACCGTGCAGGCGGACCAGGATAATGTCGCCCTTGGGACCGTTCACGTTGTGCATCACGCCCAGAACTTCCACGTCCATGGATTCGGGCTTCACTCCCTGAAAGACGGTGAGCGCGGTGCCCTTCATGCCTTCGTGGATCTGATCGAGCGGTATGATGGCAGGCGCTAGCCGGTCTTGCGTGGAAGGGTCTTGTGCGGCTACCCAGAGAGAGGATGACAAACACAAAAGGGTGGCGAGTGCGCGTACGGCTTTTCCCATGAATACCCCGGAGGTCACAAGAATGACCTTGCAACTTGTAAAGACTCCGCATATACCGCTGTTAAAGAAGGGCTTTGCCAGGAGAGGGTGGCGCTCTTTTAGGGCCCGCAAAATATCCCAACCGCAGAGTTCTTGCATCTATACTAACACAGAATCAAAACAAAAGTTATCGAGGACTTTCCCATGTGTTCTGGTGCATTTGGCGGGCGATCCCAGCTATCGCCGGCTTTCCGCAAGCGTACAATTCTGTTGGTAACTACTCTTTTCTTCCTGGTTGTTCCGAGTTTCCTGGCGCGGGCTCAAGATACAGCGCAGCAACCCCCGGCGAATCCGAACCAGCAGGAGACTCCGCCCGCAGCCGGCGGGCCGCAAAACGACGTCGGACCGTATGTGGTCCCCAAGAAAAAGGAAGAACCACCGCCTCCGGCCCCGGAAAAACCGAAAAAGATCGAGAACATGCCCGATTACTCGATCAAGGTTGACGTACCGCTTGTGAACCTCGATGTACTTGTGACCACCAAAGACGGTCAGACGATCCCCGGGCTGAAGAAGGAAAACTTCAAGGTGATGGAGGACGGCACGCCACAGCAGATTTCGAATTTCAGTCAGACCGAGGCTCCGATCACGGCAGTGCTGCTGGTGGAGTTTGCGTCCACCAATTATTACTTCATTGTCGATGCCTTAAATGCATCGTACTCATTCGCGAACACGCTGAAGAAGGATGACTGGGTAGCGGTGATTTCTTATGACATGAAACCCCAAATTCTCGCGGATTTTACCCAGGACAAGCGCGCTGTCCAGGCCGCGTTAAACCAATTGCGCATGCCAGGTTTCGCGGAAACCAACCTGTTCGACGCCTTGTTCGACACACTGGACCGGGTCGATCGCATCGAGGGCAAAAAATACATCATTCTGATCTCCACCGGAGTCGACACTTTCAGCAAGCTCACACTGGACAAGATTCTTAAAAAGGTCAAGGCTACGAAAGACGTCACCATCTATCCAATCAGCGTTGGCTGGGCTGAACGGGAATGGTGGGAGTCGCACGGACGCGCCGCTCCGCACGGTATGGGGATACCGGTCGGCAACATGGACTACCTGCAAGCGGATAACGAGATGAAGACATTCGCAACCCTCACCGGGGGGCGCGCCTACTTTCCCCGCTTCGAAGGTGAGTTGCCGGGGATCTTCAGCGATATCGCGACGGACATCCGCAACCAGTACAGCATTAGTTACCATCCCACGAACACCAGGCTCGATGGCACCTATCGCAAGTTGAAAGTCGAACTCCATGCGCCGGATGGCGGTCCTCTGAAGGTTCGCGACCAGAAAGGCAAGGACGTGAAGTACGTCGTCTACGCGCGAGAGGGGTACACCGCGAAACACACGGTGGAGTAGTCAGATCGTGGAGCGACGGGCGTCCTCGCGAGCCTGCCGTGAGCGAAGTCGAACGGTCTCATCATTGATCATAGCCGGGCGGCACCGCCCGGCGCTCCACCGACAAACTGCACGCAGTCGCCCGCCTGATTTACAATCCCCAGTTCCCCCTTTGGAGAAAGTCCCGTGATCGCACGCTACACCCGGCCCGAAATGGCTCGCATCTGGAGCGACGAAAACCGCTTCCGCACCTGGCTGGCCGTCGAAGTCGCCGCGACCGAAACTTTGGCCGCCGCCGGCATCGTGCCCAAAGACGCCGCCAAGGCAATTCATGCGCGCGCCGACTTCAGCGTTGAGCGCATCTTTGAGATTGAGGCGGAGGTGAAACACGATGTCATCGCCTTCACCACGGCAGTGGCCGAGATCGTGGGCCCACACGCACGCTGGTTCCACTATGGCCTGACTTCAAACGATGTGGTCGATACAGCGCAGGCGTTGCTCATTCAGCAAGCGTCCGTTTTGATTGCGGGCGATCTCGACCGTCTCGCCGAGGTGCTCGAACGCCGGGCGTTCGAGTTCAAAGATACGCCGATGATCGGGCGTACCCACGGCATCCACGCCGAACCCATCACTTTTGGATTCAAGATCGCCAACTGGTATTCGGAGACTCAGCGTAACATCGCGCGCTTTAGTGCCGCCGCGGAAGATCTGCGCGTTGGCAAGTTCTCGGGCGCCGTCGGAACGTTTGCCCATCTCACGCCGGAACTCGAAGAGAAGATCTGCGCCCGTCTGGGATTGAAAGCCGCCGCGATCTCCTCGCAGGTGATTCAGCGCGACCGCCATGCTCACTTCATGGCAACGCTGGCCACGATCGCCTCGACACTCGACAAGATCGCAACCGAAATCCGCCACCTGCAGCGCACCGAAGTCCGTGAGGCGGAGGAATATTTCAGCGAAAAGCAGAAGGGCTCGTCGGCCATGCCGCACAAGCGCAATCCTGTCACCAGCGAACAGATCTCTGGACTGGCGCGCGTAGTGCGAGCGAACGCGCAGGCGGGATTCGAAAATGTCGCGTTGTGGCACGAGCGCGATATTTCGCATTCATCAGCCGAACGCATCATCATTCCGGACTCGACAACGCTCACCGACTATCTGCTGCACAAGACGGCGAACTTGATCGAGACCATGTTCGTTTATCCCGACAGAATGCTGGCGAACCTCGAGAGCACGCGCGGTCTCGTCTTCAGTGGACAATTGCTGCTCGACTTGGTTGAAAGTGGTGTTTCTCGCGAGGACGCATACCGCCTGGTGCAGAGCCACGCCATGCAGGCGTGGCGAGAAGACCTCGATTTCCATGATCTAGTCGTAAACGATCCCGCGATTCGTGGACGAGTGCCGCGAGCAAAGATCGAGCGTGCGTTTGATTTGAAGCGGCAGCTTAGGAACATCGACAAGATTTTTGCGCGGGTGTTTCCGAACAAAGCTGCCATTAAGAGGAACGCTGCATCGTCAAAGAGGAAAGTTGCACGGCGAAAGCGATAGCAGCTGAAGGTTCTACTTGGCGCTCTAGGCGTCTCGACGGTGAAAACCCTTTCCTTCCCTCACCAATTCCAGCAATTCAATCAACTGCTTCAACTTCTCCTGTCCGACGTGGCGGAGCATTTCCCGGCCAAATTTTTCGAGGGGCCCATCCATTTCGCGCAGGAGCTTCAGTCCGGCAGCAGTGATCTTTCCGTAGACGACGCGGCGATCGTGCTTCGCGCGCGTGCGCTGGACGAAGCCACGATCTTCCATGCGATTCAGCAGGCGCGTAATGTCGGGATCGCGCGTGATCATGCGCTCGCCAATCTCGCGGCACGGCAAGCCTTCCGGCCCGGCACCACGCAAGATGCGCAGAGCATTGTATTGCGTTCCGGTGAGTCCAAATTCTTTGAGCCGGGCCTCGACCTGCGTCTGGAGAGCATCGGCCGTACGTAGCAAAGAAAGATAGGCCTCCGCTTCTCGACTGGCGAATGGAATCTTCTGTTTGAGTTCCGCTTGCAAACCACGGGGCATGGCTGGAGATTAGTCGTCATGACAAAGACGTGTCAACTTTTTGTAATAATTTGTAAAAGCACCCTCCGCATCAGGATCATGGACGACTCGTTGCGCATCTATTTAACTAGCCGGTCAATACCGCGGTAAGCGGACTCTGGCAAAGGGATGGTAGCTATGAAGAAGCAAAGACAAGCATTTGTGGTGACTCTAGCGTCACTCGTTTTTCTAAGTATGACTGCAATGGCGAGTACTGGCCGCTACGATCAGCAGGTTCAGCAGATGGTAAGCCAGAAGCTTCATGACGCGAGGCAACTGCAAAGCGTGAACGCGACCGTCGAAGATGGCATCGTGACCCTCACTGGCACAGTCGGCATTTATCAGGACAAACTCAACGCCGCGAAGAGAGTTAAGAAGCTCGCAAACGTAACCGGCGTTCGCAACGACATTGCAGTCGCGGGAGAAACCGTGCCCGATGGCCAACTCCAGCAGAAACTGGCAAAGAAGCTGGCCTATGACCGCGTTGGATACTACGACAATGCATTCAACTATCTTGCGCTCAGTGTGAAAGGTGGCGTCGCTACCATCAGCGGCGACACCCTAAACGACGTAGCGAAGGACTCGGCGCTCGCCATCGTGGCGCATACGCCCGGGGTCAAGGACGTTGTGAGCCAGGTGAAGGTGCTGCCGGTTTCGATGTTCGACGATTCGATCCGAGTGCGTACCGCTCGCGCAATTTATCGCGACTCGGTACTTGGCCGCTACGCAAGCGACCCGGTGCACCCGATCCGCATTGTGGTAGACAACGGACATGTGACGCTCTACGGAACTGTCGAGAGCGCGATGGACAAGAACGTTGCCGGAATACGTGCGAGTTCCGTGCCTGGAGCGTTCAGCGTTGAAAATAAGCTGGTGGTGGACTAACTGGTTGGACGACTAAGGAATTACTCTCCCCGGCGCGGCGCAAGCCGCGCCTTTTTTCGGGCGCAGATCGGATTTCCAGATTTCACCGGCTCTGCGCAGCGGGTTTCCACTTGTTCAGGAACGCTATAAAGTCTTCCGGGGCGAGCGCTCGCGCATTCTCAAATTCGCCATTCTTCTGGCTATAAACCAGCTTCCCACTGGCATCAAGCACGGCCAACCCGGGAATGCCTCGCTTCATAGGGACCTCGTACCGCGTCATCAGGTCCTGATTTTTTTCTCCCTTCCCGATATCGACATGCACAACTTCGTAGTTGGCAGAGACTATCGGCGCCAAATCTGAACGATGAAAAGCCGCATCGAGCACGTGGCAGTCGTAGCACCAGTTTGCTCCAAACACAACGATGACGCGCTTGTGCTCCGCTGCAGCCTTCTTCAGAGCCTCTTTGATTTCGGCGTGCGCATCGGCGGTTTCGGAGTAAATTTCATTCTTCTTGGGTTCCGCCTGACTAAAAGAGACGCCGCACGCCATTACAGTGAGCCCGAGACTCAGCATCAAAATCCGCCGATAGAGGTTCATTTCGATCTCCTGCACGAGAGGTAATACCTGAGTATACGACGGAAAACAGCCCCATCCGTGGCCCGCGCGGACGCATTGCGCTGCGATTGTCAGTTCGCCTTACGGGAGTGCACCAGCTTCAGGCTGTCGCCCTGCAGGATGCGCTGGATCTGATGTTTGGCGTGCACAGTCCAGGGGCCGGTGGTGTCGAGCTTCACGTAGGCGCGCCAGTGTTGCAGGGCCTTGCGCGGCTCGCGGATTTTCTCGTAAGCCAGTGCAATGTTGTAGTGCGCATCCGCGTAGGTGGGCGCCAGTTGAATGGCCGTCTTATAGGTGTTGATGGCTTCCTCGACGCGTCCGGTTTCGTCGAGCACGTTGCCCAGGTCAAAATAGGCGAGCGCGTAGCGTGGATCGATCTGAATCGCCGAACGGTAGTGCCTTTCGGCGAGCGCGTATTCCTGACGGTTGTAATACAGCGTGCCCAGATTGATGTGCGTCGCGGCGTGAATGGGATCCATTTCGAGAACCTTTAAATAAGTTGTGATCGCCTCGTTCTGCGTGGAGGGATTTTCTTCCAGCGTGATCCCGCGCGCAAACAAGTCGGCAACGTCGGTAACCACCAGTTCCGGTCCATTCCGCGGCTGGCTGGTTACCACTTTTCTTTCTCCGGACGAGAAATCAAACATGAACTGCCCGGCGATGGGTTCAAGCAGCCGCCCTTGATGCCGGAACGCGATGCGATGTCCGCTCTGATAGGCGCCGGCCTCGAGCAGTGGATTCTCCATACCGGCAACCTGTTTCTGCATGGCTTCTAACGATTGCCGGATGACGGCCGGCCGAACACGCTGGGCGCAGAGGTCACGCACTTTCTTGATCTGCACGAGATCGAAGAAGGAATAATCTTCGCCCACCGTTACCAGTCCCGCCTTCTCCCAGGTCTGAAGCTGGCGAGGAATGAGCCGAAGAATGCGCAGCAAATCTGTACGACTGTAGCGATACACGGCGATCAACTCTTGACCATGATTATCCGGAACTTGTGTGTGGGAATGCAAGTAGCAAGCTGGTGGAAGGCTGTGGAGAATCAGGCGGAAATGGCACAAAAGTGGTGGGTTTTCTCCGCGCCGGCTGCCTGGGAGTTAAGTCGAACGACGCGAGGCCGAAACTTTACCTCCTTTCGCGAATCGCATCGAACGCGCGGTCGTGTCGATCCAAGCTTGTGATGGAGCGCCGGGCGTCCCCTCCGGGCTCTCCATCGGCCAGATTCATCTGCGTAATTTTTCGGGCATAATGGGGCCTGGTAAGCACCGAGTTCAGTGCGGTGAGGTGCAATGCCGGAAAGGGTGACTTCGCTGGAGCGTCCAGCCGAACAATTCAACGAAGAGATGTTGATCCGGCGTGTCCTGGCTGGTGAGCACGATCTCTTTTATGAGTTGATCCGCCCCTACGAGCGGCGCGTGTACGCGGCAGCGTTTGCAATTCTGCGGAACGACGCGGATGCCGAGGACGTGGCCCAGGAGGCGGTGCTGAAAGCCTTCAAACACATCCGGCAGTTTCGCGCGGAGTCGCGATTCAGCACATGGCTCATCCAGATCACCGTCAATGAGGCGCGTATGCGGAGAAGAAAAGAACACGCCAATATTATGGAACCGATCGCCGATCGCCAGGACGAGGAAGGCAACTATACGCCTCGCGATTTCGCCGACTGGCGGGAGATTCCATCGGAAACGCTGGAACGGAGTGAGGTTCGCCAGAAGCTCGCCGAGGCGCTGGCCGAGTTAGGGCAAATCTACCGTGAAGTTTTTGTCTTGCGCGACATGCAGCACCTCAGCATCGAGGAAACGGCCAAGGCGCTCGGAATTTCCACCGCATCGGTCAAGACCCGTTTGCTGCGGGCTCGGCTGATGTTGCGCGATCTGCTCGCTCCCGGCCTCGGCGGCGCATGGAGCATGACCAGCAGGTTGTCTTTCGTAAAGGGGACGAAGCCATGGTAGTCAGCTGCGAAGAAGTCTGGCGCGAAGTATCAAACTATCTCGACGGCGAAGTCGAACCCGGTTTGCGCGTTGCGATGCAAGAACACATCCGCGGATGCCAGCGCTGCGCCGCTGTTTTGGATGGCACGCGTAACGTCCTACAGTTATATGGCGATGAACGGATGCTCGAAGTCCCCCTCGGATTCAGCCATCGTCTGCACCAGCGACTGGACGAGAATATGCCGGGTAGCCGGAGAAGCTTTTTGGGATGGATAGTCGCAACCGCGGCGGCATGCCTTGTCGCCGGCACCATCGAGGTGGCCCGTTCTTCCGCATTCCGCGGCCCTGAATCGCGTTCCGAACATGCGCAACCAGGCGTCGGCGTACCTCCGAACATGATGGTCGTAGTTTCGGAAGATGGGAAATTGTTTCACGCTGCAGGATGTGAATTTATCCACGAAAAAACGAAGCTGCGGACGATCACCGCCGCCGAAGCATCGCGGCAGGGTTACTCTCCCTGTGTGCGCTGCTTGAAGAAGTACCTCGTGACCGCGTGACGGGTTATCCGATGGAAAACGCCCGATGGAGCGACGGGCGTCTCGCCCGTCCCAGTTCGGCCCCGGGCTTGTGCCGGACCAGCCGGGACGCCCGGCGCTCCACCACAAATATCCGTAACTTTTGTCAGGCTGGCGACTCTACTTCTATTGAAGAGGCGCTCGGATCGAGCCTACGGGAGCGTTCGAAGGAGTTCGCTATACCTATGTCCAGCTTCTACTCGCGCGTATCTGTTGTTCTCTTGATGGTTACCCTCTTGAGCGTAGTCGCCTGCAACGCCAGCGATCATGTGGGTACTGCCGTCCCCAACCCCGCTGTGGACGCTACGCTGACGGCGACCAAGTCTGAACAAACCGCCGTCATCTCCGGCGGCTGCTTTTGGGGCATTCAGGCCGTCTTCCAGCACGTGAAGGGCGTGGTTGGAGCCACGTCAGGCTACTCCGGCGGTGCGGCCGGTACTGCGGAATACGAATTGGTTAGCAACGGTGACACCGGCCATGCGGAATCGGTGAAGATCACTTACGATCCGTCGCAGATCACCTATGGACAACTTCTTCGAGTCTTCTTCTCCGTCGCGCACGATCCCACGCAGTTGAACCGCCAGGGACCAGACACCGGCAGCCAGTATCGTTCTTCCATCTTCTATAACAACGATGAGCAGAAGCGAATTGCCGAGGCGTACATCGCGCAACTGGACAAGGCCAAAGTCTTTCCGCGTCCAATTGTGACTCAAGTGGTACCGCTGAAGGCCTTTTATCCGGCCGAGGCCTACCATCAGGACTACGCCACACGTCATCCCGACAGTCCCTACATCGTCTATAACGACGCGCCAAAAGTTGCTCACCTTCGGCAGCAGTTTCCGGATCTCTACACGG
>DATFVD010000154.1:0-4012 GCA_035260505.1 Terriglobales bacterium | reverse complement strand
ATTCCCGCCAAGCTATTCAAATAAAAGTACTTAGCTGTATCCTCTACATGAATAAGGACTTACGGGATCCGTTCGCTTTGTTCAGGATGCGGATTTCCAATGCGTTCACGCCACTAATCGCCTCAAATTCCAAGATCCTTCCCCTTCGACTTCGCTCAAGGTCAGGATTTTGGCAGCGGGCTTCCGCTCCGCTCACGCCCGCTAAACGCCTCAGATTATCAAAGAGCACCTGCCAAAATGGCTGGGCAGCTTCGGGGTCCGTCTTGGTCGACGGACACACACCTCGGCCCTGACACACCAGGTCGATCCCATTGTCGCCGACGGGTGGATAGGTGTCTGCGACGGTGATCACAGACGTTTGTGATGAAAAAGGGTAGAAGTCAGATTACGGAGGTGGAGGAAACCTACTCCTGGTCTGAGGTGAGAAAATGCCGCGTCACCCTCCTGCCGGACGTCACGAATCCACTTTTCCAAACATTCAACGGTTAGCCGGACGCTGGGTCCGAACTGCCCATGAGACGGGCTTGACTCGAGCACTGCGAGCGTCTAGGTTAGTGAAAGATGCGTGTGGCCAAACAATTGTTTCTGACGGTGCTCGCGGTCGCTCTCGCGACCTATGCATTCGACTGCGAGGCCATGACCAGCCCAGAACAGGCGATGCAGTGCTGCAAGTCAATGCACTGCTCTGCGCACCATCACCATGGCGTGGGTCAGCAGGAGATGGATTGCTGCAAGACCATGCCATCGATGCACGCTCCTTTTGTGCAGCCCTCGTCTTTGCAAGGCCTGTCCTACTCCCCGATTGTGTTCGCGGTGATACCAGCCTCGGGCGAATCTCGTGGCTTGGATTCCTCTTCTTCTTGCCGTGTCGGCGCGCGTTGCCACGCCCCGCCGATCTTCGACGTACCGGCCCCTCTGCCTCTTCGCATCTAGCCTGACCTCCAGTCGTTTTCCGGCTTCATGGATTGGTGTGCCAGGAATCGTCATCGTTGTCTTTTGCTGGAGGCAAAAACTCGTGAAATTTTGGAAGGTTAGTGGGCGCAGACGCGTCCTAGGGCTGGCGCTCGCCGTGTTGTTTTGTGCTTCAAAAACCAGAGGGCAAGGGCCAGCTCCGGAAACTGCGCGCCCGTTGTTTCCGGGCGGCGAACTGATCTCTTACCCACAAACGCCCGGTCCAATGAAGGATCAGGGCAAGCATGCTGCTGCTTCTCCCAGCCCGTTGCTGGAATTGGTGCAGGAGGTGGAACGGAGCAATCCTGAAATTGCCGCCTCTCTTCATGCGTGGAAGGCCGCCACCAGCGTTCCCAAGCAGGCCTCGGCACTACCGGATACCGAGATCACTGTCCAGCAGTTCAGCGTCGGGAGTCCACGGCCTTTCGCAGGGTTTTCCAACAGCGACTTTGCTTACGTGGGGATTGGAGCATCGCAGGATCTTCCATATCCGGGTAAGCGCCGTCTCCGAGCCGAGGTTGCCGAGCACGAAGCTGACTCGATCCGGGCGCAATCTGATGGGGTGCGGCGTCAGGCAATCGAGACACTGAAGCTGGTCTATTTTCAACTCGCTTACCTTCAGCAGACTCTGCCAGTGCTGGAGCACAATGACGAGCTACTCAGCCAGATTCAGCAAGCAGTCGAATCACGCTACCGGGTCGGCCAGGGAAATCAACAAGACGTACTCAAAGCGCAGCTGCAGCACACGAAGATTCTGCGGGAAATTGCCATGCATCATCAGGAGGAGGAGCAGCTTCAAGCGCAGCTGAAGCAAGTTCTGAGCCGTGCGCAAGGTTCGCCGGATATTGTTACCGAGCCCCTCTCCCCGACTCCCCTGAGTTACAGCGATGTGGATCTGTTGAACCGCGTGCGAGACCAGAATCCGGACGTGCGCTCGCGTGCCGAAATGGTACGTCGGCAGGAATCACAGGTTGAGCTGTCGCACAAAGAGTTCAGACCGGACTTCAACGTGAGCTACAACTACGAACATACGGCTGACAAATTCCGTGACTACTACATGGCCAGTTTTGGCATACGGCTGCCAAACCGTGGCCGTCAATCGGCGGCGCTAGCCGAGGCCAGTCAAAATCAGGAGCGGGCAAAGCAGGAACTTCAGGCAGAAGTGCAGCGGGTGCTGTCGGAAGTCGAGCAGCAGTACGTTCTGGTGCGTAGATCAGAGGACCAGCTCAAAATCTATACAGAAGGCTTGATCCCTCAATCGGAAGCCACATTTCAAGCCGGAATGGCCGCCTACAAATCGAACCGGCAGGACTTCGCAAGTCTGCTCTCTTCTTCTCAGGACGTATTGAACTCGAATCTGGAATATCAGCGTGAGTTGGTCGAGCACGAGTCTGCACTAGCGAGATTGGAACGGCTCACGGGGGTGAGTTTGCCATGAAGAATCTAACCGATATTCGGTACCGCCCTGCTTTTCTTGTCATGCTGTTTACGACGGTAGCCCTTTCAATTGGGGTAGCGACGCTGTGGTGGCGACTGCACGCGTCGCGATCTGCCCAAACAGAGCCATCGACAGCTCAGACGAGTGAGGCCACTCCGTCTTCAATGCAGAGCATGTCAGCCGGGCAATCAGCGACTCCATCACAGCCTGAGACGGCCCTTGCTCCCATACAGCTCTCTCCCCAACGGATGCAGAGCATTGGCGTGCAGATCGGTGAAGTCAAGTACCAGCCTGTAAATGACGAGATCCGCTTCTATGGAAATGTTAAGGCAGATGAGCGCCGCCTGGCTTACGTGCAGACGCACTTTTCCGGTTGGATACGGAAACTGTATGCCGACGCAACGGGCGACTTCGTGCGCAAAGGTCAACCCCTATTCACAATCTATAGTCCAGATCTGGTTGCTACCGAGCAGGAATATCTGATCGCAAAAAAGAACCAGGCCGACTTGCAGCGGAGTTCCGTCACCGGCGTCGCATCGGGAGCCGCGTCGCTGCTAAGTGCCGCCAAGGATCGACTGGTGCAATGGGAAATATCGTCAAGCGAAATTGCCAAGTTGGACACGGAGGGGAAGGTAATTACCGACTTAACCATCAACTCTCCGGTGTCAGGCTACATCACTGAGAAAAACGCCTTGCCGAACATGTATGTGCAACCCGAAATGCATTTGTACACAGTTTCCGATCTTTCGGGCGTTTGGGTACTCGCGCAGGTTTTCCAAAACGATGCAGGCAAAATCAGGCCCGGTGACCGCGCAGAAGTTACCGTGGATGCATATCCCGGAAGAGTATTCGCGGGGCGAGTCGATTACCTGCTCCCGCAGGTAGATATCACTACGCGCACCCTGCCGGTTCGGTTGGTAATCCCGAACCCAGGACTGAAGTTGAGGCCGGGCATGTATGTGAACGTACGGCTGAGACTTCCGCTGGGCAAGCAGTTGATAGTTCCGAGCTCTGCCGTCTTTCATTCCGGGACCCGAAACCTGGTGTTCACGTATCGCGGTGATGGAAATATTGAGCCGCGGGAAGTTGAGCTCGGCTCGCGTGTGGGCGACCAGCAGATCATCGCGAAAGGAGTTCGAGAAGGCGAGCAGATCGTTGTCTCGGCGAACTTCCTGATCGACTCCGAAGCGCAGTTACAGGCAGCAGCCGGGGCGTTCACGCCGCCACCGCCGGGAGCGGGCGCAGCGGCCGCCATGAACGCACCCGCAGAAAAGCAAGCCACGGTCGAACTAACGACTGAGCCTTCGCCGCCACACAAGGGCAGCAATACGGTTCGCGTCAAGCTCACTTCCAGCGACGGCAAGCCCATTACCGGCGCGCAAGTGACCGTCACGTTCTTTATGCCAGCGATGCAAGAGATGGGAATGGCTGCCATGAAAACGGTGGTCCGCGCGAGTGACAAGGGCGGCGGCTTGTATGAAGGCGACGGCGATCTGGGATCCGGCGGTACGTGGCAAGTAACGGTCACGGCTACTCAAAACGGACAAGTAATCGTGAGCAAGCACCTCACACTCAATGCCACGGGAGGAATGTAAGTGATCAACCGAGTCATTGAGTGGTGTG
>DATFVD010000153.1:0-6632 GCA_035260505.1 Terriglobales bacterium | reverse complement strand
CACCATGAGAGCATCGACAAAGTACCAGCCATATCCCAACACGAAAATGTGACTGAGAATCACGGCAGTCATCCATACAACAGCCAATCCCGCTCCCAATCTGGCTGTCTTCGGGATCAGGAGCAGAACCGCCACCACCGTTTCGAAGGCTCCTGACCCTAGCCGGAATACCGGCTGCGATACCAACCCGTGAACCGCTTGCGACATCTGCGTGAACAGGGTCACCGCATCTGGCACCCCTGCAAACTTGAGAAAGATGGCGGCATACAGAAGGTTCACTGATACCAACAGGCGAATTGCCAGTAGTGCGAGCCTTTTGCCCATAAAATCTTGCCCCCTTGACCACCTCGAACCGGCCAATGCCTCGCGAATGGTAGTACTCATTTCGGCATCTTCATGAACTGACCGATAAGCGCCGCAATTTCATCCGCTGCCGTATCCAGCGCGAAATGACCACCATCGACAATGTGGACTTCAGCATTGGGCACATCTCGCCGGTAGGATTCCGGCTCCGAGGAATCAAACGATGACTCATACTTGCCCCAAATCACCAGCAGGCGCGGCTGCTTCTCACGCATCCAAGCTTGCCACCTGGGATAGTTTTCAACGTTGGTGCGGTAGTCGTAGAAGAGGTCGCTCTGAATCTCGACCTGGCCGGGCTGATTGAGAAAAGCAAATTCATCCGTCCACAGATCGGCGTCATAGCGTTCCACGTTGGGATCGCTTCCGACATGGCGCGTCCGCGTCGTCTGCAACGACAGGAGGTTGGTACGAAGCGCGCTTTCATTGGCGGCGCGATCGGCCCAAAAGGCCCGGCGGGTCTTCCAATTCGCCCCCAAGCCTTCGTTGTGCGCTACAGCGTCCTGGACGATGAGAGACTCGATCCGGTCCGGATGGGCCAAGGCCATGCGAAAACCTACGGGGCCGCCGTAATCCTGCATGTAAAGCGTGTACCGCGAGAGTCCCAGCGCTTCGGTGAAGTGATTCATGATTTCGGCCATGTGATCGAATGTGTACGCGAATTTTTTTGGGTCCGGCGAGTCGCTGTGGCCAAAGCCCGGATAGTCGGGCGCTACCAGGTGATAACGATCGGAAAGCCGAGAGAACAGGGGCTCGAACATCCGGGATGAGGAAGGAAGCCCGTGCAACAGCAAAAGCGTTGGCGCGTCTTTCGGCCCGGCCTCTCTGTAAAAGATGGAGAGTCCATCGATCTGTATCTTGCGATAAAAGGTTGAGTACTCCACGGGCCGTTCCTTTCCCTGGGCGTGGGCCGGCAGTCGAAATATTGCGAGCATCATAGAAACCACTAGCGCCCTGCGGGAGACATACACGCGTTGGGTCCGACGCGGCGAGCTGAAAAGACGCATCGGTTAACTCCTCTTAGGCGAGCTCATGCAACACACAGATCACTTCCCCTGCCTATTGCGTTGAACCAATTCGTCCAGGCTGAACGGAAGATGTGCGCAGTGATCGCGCCATTTCACTGCGCTTTAGTGAGCAGCGTCGGCTGTCCTCACGCACGGCTGTTTCTCCCTATTACGAATTCGAATGTCTTTTGACGGCGATTTGCGGTCCACTCAATGACCGGCCCGGCGATTTTGGACACTTCCTCGACCAACGAGGTCAAAAAAGCCAATACGTCGGTGCAAGTAGAAAGATTGGCACTCTGCCCAGCCCATAGGGGCAGGAGATCCGATCTGCCCGCCGCCTCTGCCGGGATCGCGAGGTTTCTGACGAGTCTTCGTTGCAACGGATACGGTAGAATAGCGGTTCCCTCCTGGTTTAACTCCTCCAGCAAGCGGTTGTGGATTCCCCGCGCGAGTCTTCCGGTGAAGGCCTTTGTCAGCGCGGTGTGCCCGGCTTTTTTCCCTCGTAAAGCCTGGCGAAGAAGGAGGATGGCGCCGGACTCCTCGCACGCCAGGAATGCCGTTCCCATTTGCACGGCCTCTGCGCCAAGAGCCAGGGCGGCGATTACGCCGCGCGCATCTGCGATGCCACCGGCGGCGATCACCGGCACGTTAACCATGTCGGTAATCTGAGGGACGAGCGAAAAGGTGCCGGTAAGTGAATCCTCCGCGGCGCGGAGGAATGAACCGCGATGACCCCCGGCCTCGAAGCCGGAAGCGGCGATGGCATCTACGCCAGCCTCCTGAAGTGCCGCCGCCTCATCGGGTGTTGTCGCCGTGCCGATCGTGACGATGCTCTTCGCCCGGCACTCCTCTAAAATTTCCCGTGGCGGAATTCCGACGATGAAGCTGAATGCCGGTACGTTCGCGTCCAGCAACACGCGAGCCTGACCTTCAAATCGGACCGGCGAATACGGCTTGTACGCTGGAAGAGGCGCTCCCAAGGCGGCGAGATGGCCGGCAAGCGGCGCCAGGCTCCTGATGAAGGCGCTTTCATCTGATGTTCGGGCGCCTGCGTCTTCCATCGATACCCACAAGTTCATTGCGAAAGGTTTAGAGGTAAGGGAGCGAATTTCAGCGATCACGTCTTTGATCGCTTCCGGCGGCAAGCCGTGTGCACCGAACGATCCAAGTCCGCCAAAGTTGGAGACCGCTGCCGTCAATCTTTGCGATGACAGTCCGCCGAGCGGTCCTTGAATGATGGGATAGTTGATCCCGAGTTTCGACGTGAGCCCGTTCCGATTCCAGGCAGGCATCAGGAGACCTCAAAGATCACTTCCAGCTCGACTGGCGTGCCGAGCGGAAGGCTCGCTACCCCGTACACCAATCGGCTAGGGTTCTTGTCTTTTCCGAAAACTTCCTGCATCAACTCTGAAGCACCGTCAGCCACCCTCGGCTGCTCGCGGACATCTCCCGAAGTGGCGACCGCGACGCCAAGCCGGACAACCCGCGTCACTTTGTCGAGCGATCCCAGATGCTGCCTCGCGACAGCGAGGGCATTGAGCGTCGCCAGCCGAGCCGCCTTCTGGCCTGCTTCCAAATCGAGTTCCGCACCGACGCGCCCGATGAATTTCGCTTCGCGGCCTACAGTGGGAAGCATTCCCGTCAAGAAAAGCAGGTTGCCCGTCTGTACCGCCTCCGCATAAATACCGAACGGCTCGGGCGGTGTCGGAAGCTGGATGCCAAGTTCTTGCAATCGCCGCTCGGCGCTGGTGGGCCGAGAGCTCCCCCGGGCTACCATTTCCCCGCATGCACGCCGCCATCTACGTGCAAGATTTCACCAGTGGTGAACGTGGCGTCCGTCAGGAACAAAACTGCATCTACGACTTCTTTGATTTCACCCATCCTGCCCATGGGGTGCAATCCTTTCAGAGACTCATAGGTCTCGGGTTTATGCATCGGAGTTTTGATGACGCCCAAGGCAACGGTGTTCACACGAATGCCATCCTTGGCATACTCAATTGCGAGTGCGCGCGTGACCGCATGCAAACTGCCCTTGGCCATAACTTGGACGGCCACCGGTACGCCTGCGATCGGCTGGTCCACGAGGGCGGTTGACACGTTGACGATGCTGCCGCTCTTCTGCTGCAACATCCGCTTCACCGCTAACTGTGAAACGTAGAGAAAGCCAGCAAGCGTCGTAGAGACCAAAGCGTTTAGATCTTCGGTCGTGTACTCGGTGAAAGGCTTGGGGATAAAAATGCCCGCATTGTTTACCAGCACATCGATCCGACCGAAGCGGGAAACGGCAGTATCCACAATCTTTGCGGCCGTGCGCGGGTCGCCGATGTCTCCGTCGACGAGTGCAACATTCGCGGCTGCCGGGAATGCATTTGCTTTGGTAATGTTTCGCGAGTTTGCGACTACGCTGTAACCTCGTTTCAGGAACGCTTCGACGAGTCCCGCGCCGATCCCCTGTGAGGCGCCGGTAACGATTGCTGTTTTCTTGTCTGACATACCTACCCCTTTGTTTGAAAGCTCGGACGCAATAAACATTTGTGATTAAGCCAGCCCTCCAGCGGCGAAACAATTGGACGAAGGTATTGGCGATACCTTCGTATCAGTCGGCGCGACGATCTGGCTTCAGACTGCCGTTTCCATCAACTCTGCCGGGAGCGCGCCAATCCCTCGCGCAATACACCCCCTTCCTGCTCTTCGAGCAGTCTCGCCAACTTGGCGTGTCCAAAACATGCTGAACCACGACTCAGGCTTTTGCGATGCTCCAAAGGAGCGTACTCAAGAAAGCCTACATCCTTTCTTCAAGACAGCTATCTAACCGCCGTGAGCGAATAACTGCGGATCCAGTTTTTCGGGTCCGAGAGGTGTTTCATGCGCGAGCAAAACTCAGCAACAACCATGAACCGTCGGGAGATGCTCAAACTTTCAGCGGTTGCCACGTTGGTTGGAACAGCTGCCTTTCCCGACAAGATTCAAGCGACGCAAACTGTCGCCATGAAACCCATATCTTTGCCCGAACTGCCACCGAAGGCGTCGGAGGATCTCGCGGCTACGCTCTTTCCTGGCTTCGTGCAGACTGAAGTTCGCACCAGCGGAGCGACCATCCCTGTTTTCCACAAAGGCGACGGACCACCAGTGCTCCTTCTGCATGGATATCCCGAGACCCACGTGACCTGGCACAAAGTGGCGCCTAGACTTGCCGAGAGGTTCTCGGTCTACTTACCTGATCTGCGAGGATACGGGGATTCGAGCCGCTCGGCCGACGGAGATCGCCACCTCAATTACTCGTTTCGCGCAATGGCGTTGGACCAGGTCGAGACGATGCGTCATTTTGGGCACGAGCAGTTCCTTGTGGGTGCCCACGATCGCGGTGCTCGCGTCGCACATCGGCTCTGTCTCGACTCTCCCAAGAGCGTCAAAAAGGTTTGTCTCATGGACATCGCTCCAACGTTGACGATGTATCGACAAACCAATCAAGAGTTTGCGACGAAGTACATGTGGTGGTTCTTCCTTATCCAAGCGGCGCCCCTGCCTGAACATCTCATTGGACTCGATCCTCAGTACTATCTGGGAGATATCCTTAGCGGACTGAACAAGACGCCGGGAGCCCTCACGCCTGAAGCAGTGAGCGAGTATGTTCGGTGCTTCTGCTGCACGTCGACGATTCATGCTACGTGCGAGGATTTCAGGGCGGCTGCGGATATCGGTCTTGAGATGGACGAAGCGGATGAACGTGCGGGCAACAAGATCGTGGCACCGGTTCACGTCCTCTGGGGGGCAAAAAACAGCGTAGGGCAGTTGTGGGACGTCCTCGCGACCTGGCGGGCGAAAGCGGCCTCAACGGTTACCGGGCGCGGTCTCGATTGCGGCCATTTTCTCCAAGAAGAACGTCCCGAGGAAACCTTCGAGGAACTGCAGCACTTCTTCGGCACAGTGTAATTCGCCGCACGACACAAGAAAGGCCAAGGAGACTGACATGAACCATCAAATCACCCTGGAAGTTGCCGAAAAAATGATCCACGCCGCGAGAAGCAAAGCCGAGGAATTAAAAATATTGGAAGATATCGCGGTTGTAGACGCAAGCGGAAATCTCAAGGCGTTCGTTCGTATGGATGGCGCCTGGCTTGGCAGTATTGACATCGCCATCCGAAAAGCTCGAACGGCCCGTTATTTTGATATGGACACAGCCGAAATCGGGAAGATGTCACAGCCGGGCCAGCCTCTTTACGGGGTCGAACACAGCAATGGCGGTCTGATCACTTTTGGCGGCGGAATACCCATCAAAGATGTCGATGGAACGGTCATTGGCGCAATCGGCGTCAGCGGCAGCACTGTAGACAACGACGTTAAAGTCGCCAATGCTGCAGTGGAAGCTTGTAACGGCCGCAAGTTTGCTACCGCGTGAGACCGTTTCACTCGCGAGCGAGGAGGACCAGAGAACTTGATTTGTATGGCAGCGGCAGAAGTGCCCATTGTATTGACCATTGGACATTCGACCCGCACATGGGAAGCGTTCCTTGAACTTCTGCGAGTGCACCACGTCAAGCGGGTTATCGATGTACGCAGCATCCCCAAATCTAGACACAATCCTCAATTCAACCGGGCGATCCTTTCGAAAAGGTTGCGGGCCGCAAAGATCGGCTACGTGCATTTGCGAAAGCTCGGGGGCTTGCGTCATCCACGACGCGATTCGCCGAACATGGGCTGGCGTAACGCTTCATTTCGGGGCTTTGCTGATTATATGCAGACCTCTGAATTTGATGCAGGGTTACAGCGATTGATGATATTGGCCTGGCAGAAACGGAGCACGCTCATGTGCGCGGAAGCGGTTCCATGGCGTTGTCACCGTTCGCTCATTGCCGATGCGCTGACGGTGCGCGGAGTTCACGTCGAAGACATTCTGAGCAAGAATCGTACTCAGGCTCATTCGCTGATTCCTTTTGCACGCGTGCAAGGTTATCGCATCATCTACCCGGTCCCCAATGGTGGCGACGGGCGAGTCTTACAGCTAAATCGTATTCCGAAGAGTTTACGGAAGATCCAAAAAACAAAGATATGAGAACGTCATGAAGAATGCCTGCTGTTCCTAACAAGCTGAAAGACGAAGTGAATTACTACGAGATCTCGTATAGGAAGCTCAACGAACGTAGTGGCCATCGACCACTTTTGGTATCAAACGCTATGGTTCGAAGAGCCAAAGTTTGAGGACTGCCCATAGCACAAGTCTTATCGCCCCCAGGAAACACATACATCCGACGACCAATTGAG
>DATFVD010000152.1:0-5893 GCA_035260505.1 Terriglobales bacterium | reverse complement strand
TCCTTAATGGACCGCACTTCGATCCCCGCTGAGGCCAGAGCGCGCACTGCCGACTCCCGCCCCGATCCCGGACCGCTTACTCGCACATCCACCGTGCGCACCCCGTGATCGCGCGCCATGCTGGCGGCGTTCGACGCAGCCTGCTGCGCCGCAAACGGAGTCCCTTTACGGGACCCACGAAAACCGAGTGATCCTGAACTCTTCCATGCCAGCACATTGCCGCTCATGTCCGAGATGGTCACGATGGTGTTGTTGAAAGAGGCTTGCACGTGCACCAGTCCGTGCGGGACGTGTTTGCGCTCTTTCTTCTTGAACGTCTTCTTCTTGCCTTTTTTCTCGGGCGCCGGAGCGCCGCCTGCTGCTACTGGTTTTGCCATTTTTAGAGTTCTCAGTTCTCAGTTCTCAGTTCTCAGTAAAAACCGTTCTCCGTTGTAACTGAGAACTGATAGCTGAGAGCTGAAAGCTGTTTTATGCTTTAGCCGTCTTCTTCTTCTGCGCAACCGTGCCTTTGCGCGGACCTTTGCGGGTACGAGCGTTGGTGTGTGTGCGCTGCCCGCGAACCGGCAAATTGCGCCGATGACGGAATCCGCGATACGACCCGATTTCGATGAGCCGCTTGATGTTCATCGAAACGTCTTTGCGCAGATCGCCTTCCACCGACCCCTCCGCCTCGATGACCTGGCGGATTCGGTTGACCTCATCTTCTCCCAAGTCGGAGACTTTCTTCATTGGATCCACTTTCGCCGCGTCCAGAATGCGCGCCGCGCGGGAATTGCCGATGCCGTAGATGTAAGTGAGCGCGATATTCGCATGCTTGTTGCGCGGAAGATCGACGCCTGCAATACGAGCCATGATCCCTCTCTTAAAAAACCAGTTCTCAGTTCTCAGTTGCCAGTTCTCAGTAAGGGCAACTTCAAACCCTTTAACCCTGACGCTGTTTGTGTTTCGAGTTCTCGCAGATCACCCGCACTACTCCCTTGCGGTGGATGACCTTGCACTTATCGCAAATTTTCTTGACCGATGCCCGGACCTTCATAAATCAGTTCTCACTTCTCAGTTGTCAGTTGTCAGTAACTGCAACTGCTGATCCCTCGCTTCGCTCGGGATGGCAAATCACAAAAGCTACTTGTAGCGGTACACAATCCGCCCGCGATTCAGATCGTACGGAGAAAGTTCGACCGCGACTTTATCTCCCGGCAATATCCGGATGAAGTTCTTCCTCATCTTGCCGGAGACGTGCGCCAGCACCTGGTGTTTGTTTTCGAGCTCCACCTTGAACATGGCATTGGGCAGCGGTTCGACAACCGTTGCCATCACTTCAATCGCATCCTCTTTACTCATTACCCTCCTGAATTCCTTTAGCCACAGATCCTTCGCTTCACTCAGGATTTCGGCAGCGGGCTCCCGCTTCGCTCACGCCCGCTAGACGCCTCAACTTCAATCGCGTCCTCTTTGCTCATCGACTCCTTAGAATCAGTTCTCAGTTCCCAGCAAAACCAATCGGCTCTCACTGAGAACTGAGAACCAGGAACTGAGAACTACTGGGTCAAAATCACCGGCCCTTGCCGCGTTACCGCCACGCAATGCTCAAAATGCGCGCTGTAACTGCCGTCGAGCGTTACGGCCGTCCACTTATCGCTCAAAACCTTGGTCTCCGGACGCCCTGAGTTCACCATCGGCTCAATCGCCAGAACCATGCCTTCGGTCAACTCCGCGCCCTGGCCCTTCTTGCCAAAATTCGGAATCTGCGGCGCTTCATGCAGTTTCGTTCCGATACCGTGGCCCACAAATTCCCGGACCACGCTGAACCCGTGCGCTTCCACGTGTTTCTGGATCGCCGACCCAACGTGTCCCACCGTGTTGCCAATCTTTACCTGCTCGATGCCCTTGTAGAGCGAAGCCTCGGTCACTTCGAGCAGTTTTTTCAATTCCGCTGTCAGTTCCTCGCCAACAGGAACCGTAATGGCTGCGTCTCCGTAATATCCATCGCATACTACTCCGCAGTCGATGGAAACAATGTCACCCGTTTTCAGTGTCCGCTTTTCCGACGGAATCCCGTGCACGATCTCTTCATTGATCGAAGTGCACAGCACACATGGATAGCCGTAATACCCCTTGAACGCCGGCGCAGCTCCGAGCTCCGCGATCAGTTTCTCAGCGGCCTGCTCCAGGTCCATGGTCGTAACGCCGGCCGCCACTACACCTTGCAAGTGGTTCAAAACCTGGCGGACCATCTTCCCGCTCCGCCTCATCTTCGCGATCTCATCCGGTGACTTGCGGATGATCCGGTCTTCTCCAAAACTCATAATTAATTCTAGCTTCGGCGATTCCAACTTCGCCGACTTTAGCTTCGTCGTTCCGCTACTCGCATCCATCCTTGCAATGACTGTCAATCACGGCGAAAATCTGCGCCGTAACCTCATCCATCGTGCGATCCGCGTTGATCGCTACCAGCCGCCGCTGCACCCGGTAATAATCCGCCACCCGCCGGGTCTGCGTCTCATAGGCAGCCAATCTGCCGGAAATGACTTCTTCACGATCATCGTCGCGGATCACCAGCTTGGATCCGTCCACATCACACAACTCGTCGACGAGAGGTGGCTGAGAGTGGATGTTATAGAGCCGTCCACAGGTAGGACACGAACGCCGCCCGGTAAGCCGCAGCAATAATTGAGTATAGTCCACGAGCAACTGGATCACAACCGGCGGACACTTCTGCGATTTGTCAAAGACCTCTTTTTCCAGGAAAGCGTCCAGCCATCCTGCCTGGGCGGCTGTCCGTGGAAAGCCATCCAGCACAAATCCGCGTTGACAATCGGCTTCCCGCAGCCGGTCGGCCACGATGCCGTACATCAACTCGTCCGGAACCAGCTCGCCTCGCGCCATGATCACTTTGGCTGCCAGGCCCAGCTCCGTGCCACGCCCCACGTGATCTCGTAAGAGATCACCCGTGGATATCTGCGGGACACCGTAACGCTCGACAATTCGTCTGGACTGCGTGCCCTTCCCGGCCCCGGGAGGCCCCAGAAGAATCACAGGTCCAATATTTCGCGCGGTCTCATTGGCCGTCGGAACTGCCGACTCGTTGGCCATCGAAATGGCCCCTTTTACTCGTATTTCCTGTCGCGGAAATATCGCCCTGCTCCGCGCCCACAAAACCAGTTCTCGGTCCTCAGTTCTCGGTTCTAATTTCGCAGCTTCTCACTGAGAACTGAGAACTGGGAACTGAGAATTTTTTTACCAGGTCCGGCGTCCGCGAATTCTGCCGCTCTTCGGCGTGAATCCATCGTAGTGCCGCATGATCAGCTGCGCCTCAATCTGGGTGACCGTGTCCATCGCGACTCCCACCACGATCAGCAGCGACGTTCCGCCAAAATAGAAATTCACGCCCAAGCCATTCGTTACCCAGGTAGGCAGGTTCTCGAAGATTCGCCCGACCAGCGGGAGGTGGTTCAGCTTGATACCCGCAATCATCCATTCCGGAATCAACGAAATCAATATCAGGTACATCGCACCCACGAGCGTGATCCGGGTAAGAACATCGTTGATGAAATCCGAAGTCCGCTTCCCGGGCCGGATGCCGGGAATAAAGCCTCCCCACTTCCGCATGTTGTCTGCGACCTCGTTCGGATTGAACACAATGGAGATATAGAAGTAGGCAAAGAAAACAATGCCTGTGCAATAGAGCAAGGTGTACAGGGGCTCACCCCAGCGCATCGCATCCAATAGCGGGCCGATCACTTTGTTGTTGTGGAATGCCGCTCCCAGCATCTGCGGCAAGGCCAGAATCGAAGACGCGAAGATCACCGGCATTACGCCGCCGGCATTTACCCGCAGTGGCAGGTGCGTCGATTGCCCGCCCATCACCTTTCGTCCGACCACGCGCTTGGCATACTGCACCGGAATCCGGCGTTCGCTGCGTTCGACGAACACGATGAATGCCACCACTGCGATCATCAGCGCAAGCAACATCAGAATGGCTGGGGCGGTGAACACTCCCCAGGCGTTGGTTTGCACCTTCTGATAGAGATCGATCACTCCGCGCGGCAAGCCGACCACGATGCCCGCAAAAATCAGCAAGGACATTCCGTTGCCAATGCCCCGCTCGGTAATCTGCTCACCCAGCCACATGATGAAAGCGCTGCCCGTGGTCAGCGTCAACATGGTCATCAGGATGAACCCTGGCCCGGGAGTGGTTACAAAATCGCCCGCCTTCTGCAAGCTGATGGCAATGCCGAAAGACTGCACCGCACTCAAAATCACAGTAAGATAACGCGTCCACTGCGTGATTTTCTTCCGCCCCAGTTCGCCTTCTTTCTGCAGCTTGGCCAGCGGCTCATACACCACCGTCAGCAACTGCAGAATGATCGACGCCGTAATGTAGGGCATGATCCCCAATGCGAAAATCGTGAGCCGCCGCAGGTTGCCGCCGCTGAACAGATCCACAAAACCCAGCACCGAGCCCTTGTTCTGCTCAAAGAACTGCGCCAGCCGGTCGCCGTTGATCCCCGGCGTCGGGATGTGACCACCGATGCGATACACCGCCAGCAAGCCGAGCGTGAACAGTACACGCTTGCGCAGGTCGGGAATTTTGAAGATGTTCGCCAGCCTGGAAAGCATTACTGCAAGACCTCAAACTTGCCGCCCGCCTTGGTGATTTTTTCCTGGGCCGTCTTCGAGAACTTGTGTGCTTGCACCGTAATCGCGGCCTTCAGTTCGCCATTGCCCAGGATCTTGACCGGCTGCTTGCCACTTACCACGCCCGCCTTCTTCAGCAGTTCGGGAGTGATTTCAGACTCGCCGAGCGTTGTCAGGCGGTCCAGGTTCACGACGTCGTATTCCTCGCGGAAAATGTTCGTGAAGCCGCGCTTCGGCAAACGCCGGTGTAACGGCATCTGGCCGCCCTCAAACCCGCGGATCAGACGCGCACCCGAACGGGACCACTGCCCCTTGTGGCCGCGCGTCGAAGTCTTGCCCATGCCGGACCCCATGCCGCGTCCGACTCGCTTCTTCTTCTCCGTAGACTTCTTCGGTGCCCGTATTGTCGATAAATTCATAACCGTCTCTCTGTAGAGACGAGGCTTGCCTCGTCTCAGACGCGGCAAGCCGCGTCTCTACTAAGCCTTCACGATCTCTACCAAGTGCGGGATCTTCTTTACCATGCCGCGAATCGCCGCTGTGTCCGGCCGGACAATCACCTGGTTCAGCCGGGTGAACCCCAACCCCTTAACAACTTTCTTATGTTTGACCGGAGTACAAATCGCCGACCGCACCCATTTCAACTGGATCTTCCCGCTCGCAACGGATTTCGATGTCTTGGTTGTCATTTCACTTCCCCGTCCGTCAATCGTTAGTCTTCTGTCGTTAGCGAACAACTCGCGACTAACGACCAACGACTACTTTGTTATAACTCCTGCACCGACTTACCACGCAGTGCCGCAACGTCTTCGCGGCTCTTGAGTTTCTTCAACGCGTCGAACGTCGCCTTGATCACATTATGCGGATTGGTCGTGCCAATCGACTTTGTCAGCACATTCTGAATGCCCGCCGACGTCATCACCGCCCGTACCGCTCCACCCGCAATCACACCCGTTCCTTCCGGTGCCGGCTTCAGCAGCACCATGCCGGAGCCAAAACGTCCCAGCACCGTATGTGGCACAGTGGTCTGCGTCAGATTGATCCGCATCAGGTTCTTCTTCGCCGCTTCGATCCCTTTGCGGATGGCCTGCGGAACTTCCTTCGCTTTGCCCGATCCGAAACCAACCACCGCCGCCGAAGGATCGCCGATTACCACGAGCGCGGCGAACGACATGTTCTTGCCGCCCTTAACCACTTTCGTCACCCGGTTAATCGAGACCACCTGGTCCTTTAACTGGAACGATCCTGCATCGAG
>DATFVD010000151.1:0-3839 GCA_035260505.1 Terriglobales bacterium | reverse complement strand
CGGCCAGCGGCATAAAAAGTTATGGATACGGCGATCTGGCCGGCGTAGTTCTCTCCGGTACAGGCAAAGAAGCGCTTCCCGAGATCCTCGCTCCACGTGGTGCCGCCGACCAGCGGCTCGTTGAGGATGCAGCGCAATGATGGGACGGCCATCGACAGCTTGCGCAGTTGCACCATCTGCATCAGGACAGAGATTTTCGCCAGGTTCGTAGCAATGATCCTTGCGTCGCGGGATGACAGCCGCTCCAGTTTGATGTGCAGCTCCGGCGCCCATTCGCGCTCGAACTGCTCGCGCGAGAGCGCCAGACTGCGGTCGCTCGCCTCCGAGTATCGCAAGGTGGCGCGCACCAGGACCAAGCTGACAATGGTGGTCACTACGGTCGCAATCAATGGAATGTAGGCCAGAATCAAGGTGAACGAGACAGCGTGCTGGTTGAACCATTGCACCAAATTCATCGTGGGAGGACCCTCCGGAAACCCCGCGGTTGAGACGGGATTGGACCACTCTAGCGGGGCTTGGCGTTGCCGGACAACTGCCGAAAGTGTAGTCCGCGCGTTCTAGACCTTAGGTTATCTCGCGACAGGTTATCTCGCCGCCCCCCCACTTGCCCGAGGTTCGCCGAATTTACGGTCCAGGTCGCGAAACGATTAGCTAGCGATGCGACGCAGGCATGCGATGAGCCGCTCGCCGTCCTCGACCGTGTTGTAGACGTTGGGTGCCACTCGAATCGAACTTCCGCGGACGCTGACGAATACTTTCTCTCTCGCGAGCATTTCGGGGAGTTCTTTCGGGATAGCCTCTTTCCTCCGCAGTGAAAGATAATGAGGCGCGCGCAATGGTTCCGGGGGTGAGGCGAATCCCAGGTCCGCCGCGGCTTCAGCCAGGTGACGATTGAGCGCGCCGGCGGTCTCGGATATCTGCGCAACGTTCCACTCCAGCAACTGCTTCATGGCGCGCAAGGCGGCGGGCAGCAGCGCGAAGTTGGCGCGCTCGCCCATGTCGAATCGCCGGGCGCCCGCGTCGTAGTCTTCCGTGTACAGGATCAGGCTTGAGAAATCCCGGGCGTTAGCACGTTGAATCCAATTTTCTTCGAGCGGTATTCCGCCTTGCCATTTAGGAGCGACATAGAGAACCCCGACGGAATAGGGCCCAAGCAGCCACTTGTAGCTGGCGGCGACGGCGAAATCCGGCTGCACGCCATTCTGCAAATCGTTCTTCAGACTGCCCACGCTGAAGGGCAGCGCGCCGAGCGACTGGGTGAGATCGAGAACGAGTGCGGCGCCAAGTTTGCGGCAAGCTGCGCCGATGCGGACCAGGTCGAGTCTTCCGCCGCTCGTCCACTGGACGTTTGGCAACGCGGCGATGGCCACGTCCGCGGTCAAAACATTCAGAACGGCCGCGGTCCAATCATGATCGGCAGGCCATGGAACGATTTTCAGCGAGGCACCGGTTCCCTCCGCCAGACGCTGCCACGGATAGTAGTTGGACGGGAACTGCTCGTCGAGCACGAGAATGCTCTGGCCTTTTTTTACCGGCAAATTTCGCGCGGCGGTCGCTATGCCGTAGCTGGCAGAAGGAACGATGGCGATGCAGTCGGCCGGGCAGTCAAGAAGCTGTGCGGCGGTCGAACGAAATTCGTCCGCACCGGTAAAGAATTGGTCGGGAGTGAGTTCCCAGGGGTGCGCTTTGCGGGCTAGGCCTGCGGTTCCGGCCTCCAGCGCCGGCTTCATCAGCGGTGACATGTAGGCGCAGTTGAGGTAGGCGACGTCGTCGGGAATGTCGAAGAGATGGCGCTGGCAGGGAATCATGGGCTAGTCTTGCACCTTCGGTCCGTTGGTCGTAGGTCGTTGGTCTTCGGTCGTTGGTTGTTGGTTGTTGGCATCAGTGTATCAATCAAGAAAGGATCGTCGGCGATGAGTCGAGTGAAATTGCAGGTTGCGTTTCTGTTGTTGTCGGAACTGCTGGCAGCGAGCGCGATTGCGCAGACTGGCCATGCCGGAGGAAGCGGTTCGGCTTCCCATGACTACCCGCCAGCCTTTGTGCGGGCTCAAAAATTGAAGCGGGGGATCAACGCGAGCGAATGGTTTGCTCAGGTGTATGACAAACGCGGCTACACTCCGGAACATTTTCAGGCCTGGACGACCGCCGAGGACATCGCACTGATCAAATCGATGGGATTCGATCACGTGCGGTTGAGCGTGAATCCGCAGCCGATGTTTAACCTTCCCGAGCCGAATAAGATCCCAGCGGAATATCTCGGCTATCTCGATGCGGCGGTGAAGATGATCCTCGATCACGGTCTGTCGGTTGTAATCGATCTGCATCCGGAGAGCGATCTCAAGGTGCGGCTGGCAAAGGACGACCAGTTGGTTGAGGAGTTTGCCGACTTCTGGCGCGCCCTGGCGCAGCACTACTCCACGTGGGATGCCGACCGCGTCTTCCTCGAAATTCTGAATGAGCCCGAGTTCACGGACCGCTATCGGTGGCTGGGCGTGCAAATGAAACTGGCGGCAGCGATCCGTGAGGGAGCGCCGGCGCATACGATTATTGCCGCCGGCGCGCGGTGGTCGGATGACGATGAGCTGGTGTTTCAGGAACCGCTCCACGATTCGAACATCATTTACAACTTCCATTTTTATGAGCCGCATATCTTCACGCATCAGGGTGCAACCTGGGGCGCGTATTACTGGCACTGGCTGCGCGATTTGAAATATCCGTCGAATCCGGAGTCAGCGGAGCGCGTGGCGGCGCTGGTGCCGGATGAAGTGGACCGGCTGCAGGTGATCCGCTATGGGCGCGAGCACTGGGATGCTGCGCGCATTGAATCCGAAATGAAGCAGGCGGCGGAATGGGCGCGGCGGCGCGGGGTGCCACTGGTGTGCAACGAGTTTGGCGTGTTTAGGGATTACTCCGATCCGCAGGACCGGGCGGCGTGGCTGCACGATGTGCGCACCGCATTCGAGCATAACGGGATTGGATGGACGATGTGGGACTACTCGGGATCGTTTGGCGTGGTCACGAAGAAAGACGGCAAAGCGGTGGCAGATGAAGGTGTGCTGCGGGCGCTGGGTTTAAAGTAGATCCCGATTGGGGCCGGTTGTGAGGGCTCGAAAGCGGGACACCTAGAGCAGGGTTAAGGCGCCGGAATTATGCCGCCGAATCGTCGGTTCGCGAGACGTTTTTGTTGTCTGGCTTTGTCTCCTCTGTTCTGGTCGTGGCGCTGCTTTCTTTAGCTGCGTTTTGCGAGGCAGGCGTCCCAAATGGCAAAATCCCATTTCGCGTGCGCCGTTCGACGAGGAACGGATAATTAGCAATACGTCCACGAAAATGTTCGACATGCTGGTGCAATGCGCTGCGCAATTCGACCAGCATCGGTCGTAGTGCATCTTCGTCATCGGTTGCAAGCACTTGCGTGCACAGTCTGCGAATTTTGTCTTCTAAACGACGCATCGGCGCTCTGCATCAGACGATGCAGTGGCGCAACTGTATTTTACGCAGATCGATCCGGTCTGTACTCTACCTTTCATCCTGTAGCAGGAACAAGAAAATCGGGTAGATGGTCGGGACGGCGAGATTTGAACTCGCGACCCCTTGCACCCCAAGCAAGTGCGCTACCAGGCTGCGCCACGCCCCGACATGTCCGACCCCGCGCCGGCCTCCGGGAAGGTGCTGATGATCCGGCCCCCCACGGGTGAAGCCATCTTTTTAGCATCCTCCGGCGCCCTGCGTCAAGGACGCGCGTTGTCGCTGCCACGGGGATGACGCTATAATCCGCGCCGCTCGCCGGGGCTCCCTGCGCCAGGATGCCGCGGCGATGCCGGTGCGTTGTGCGGGAGGGC